>NZ_WEII01000002.1:0-184173 GCF_009183805.1 Bacillus sp. B2-WWTP-C-10-Post-4
TAATATAACAGTAGGTCAATGCTTACTAATACAGATGTAAAAAATAAAAACACGTTTGTGTAGTAGAAACCTGCATATTATTTATAAAAAAACGTATTCAAAGTAATTGACATCGTAATTAGAATAGTTGTAAACTAAAAAACGTGATCAAGATTGTATTAATATGTTTCTGAAAAAACATTAGTACAGATTGTTAGGTACACAAAATTATTCTCAACCGACATACAAACATGTTGGTTTACATCGTTGCGCTTTTTAAACTGGAAAATAGCCAGTGAAAGCGTTTCAGAATATGGTTCAAGAGAGGAAGAGGTGAACGGAATGGGTACTAAAACAAAAAAGACCCTATTTAATGTTGATGAGCAAATGAAAGCTATCGCAGCTCAATTTGAAACATTACAAATTTTAAATGAAAACGGTGAAGTTGTGAATGAAGCAGCTATGCCTGAATTATCTGATGATCAATTAAAAGAATTAATGCGTCGTATGGTGTATACTCGCGTATTAGATCAACGTTCTATTTCTTTAAACCGTCAAGGACGTTTAGGTTTCTACGCACCTACAGCTGGACAAGAAGCTTCTCAATTAGCAAGTCATTTCGCACTTGAAGCAGAAGACTTCATCTTACCAGGATACCGTGATGTACCACAATTAGTATGGCACGGATTACCATTATACCAAGCATTCTTATTCTCTCGTGGACACTTCATGGGTAACCAAATGCCTGAGAATGTAAATGCATTAGCTCCACAGATCATTATCGGTGCGCAAATCATCCAAACTGCTGGTGTTGCGTTAGGTATGAAACTACGTGGTAAAAAATCTGTTGCAATTACTTATACTGGTGACGGTGGTGCTTCACAAGGTGACTTCTACGAAGGTATGAACTTTGCAGGTGCATTCAAAGCTCCAGCAATCTTCGTTGTTCAAAACAACCGTTATGCAATCTCTACTCCAGTAGAAAAGCAATCTGCAGCTAAAACTGTAGCACAAAAAGCAGTAGCAGCAGGTATTTACGGAATTCAAGTAGACGGTATGGATCCATTAGCTGTATACGCAGCAACTGCTTTTGCTCGTGAGCGCGCAGTAAATGGCGAAGGCCCTACTTTAATCGAGACTTTAACATTCCGTTACGGTCCACATACAATGGCTGGTGATGACCCAACTCGTTACCGTACAAAAGATATCGAAAACGAATGGGAACAAAAAGACCCAATCGTACGCTTCCGTAAGTTCTTAGAAGCTAAAGGCCTATGGTCTCAAGAAGTTGAAGAGACAGTAATCGAAGAAGCAAAAGAAGATATCAAACAAGCAATTGCTAAGGCTGACCAAGCTCCAAAACAAAAAGTAACTGATTTAATGGAAATCATGTACGAAAAAATGCCTTACAACTTAGCTGAACAATATGAAATCTACAAAGAAAAGGAGTCGAAGTAAGCCATGGCTCAAATGACAATGATTCAAGCAATCACTGATGCTTTACGCGTTGAAATGAAAAATGACCCTAACGTACTTGTATTTGGTGAAGACGTTGGTGTAAACGGCGGTGTATTCCGTGCTACTGAAGGTTTACAAGCTGAATTTGGTGAAGATCGTGTAATGGATACTCCACTTGCAGAGTCTGGTATTGGTGGACTTGCAGTTGGTCTTGCACTTGAAGGATTCCGTCCAGTTCCAGAAATCCAATTCTTCGGTTTCGTTTATGAAGTAATGGATTCAATTTCTGGTCAATTAGCTCGTATGCGTTACCGTTCTGGTGGACGTTGGACTGCTCCAGTAACAGTTCGTTCTCCATTCGGTGGTGGTGTTCATACTCCTGAACTACATGCTGATAGCTTAGAAGGATTAGTGGCTCAACAACCTGGTCTAAAAGTTGTTATTCCATCTACTCCATACGATGCTAAAGGTCTTTTAATCTCTGCGATTCGTGACAACGATCCAGTTATCTACTTAGAGCATATGAAATTGTACCGTTCATTCCGTCAAGAGGTACCAGAAGGTGATTACACAATTGATTTAGGTAAAGCTGATATCAAACGTGAAGGTACAGATGTATCTGTTATCGCTTACGGTGCTATGGTTCACGCTGCATTAAAAGCTGCTGAAGAACTTGAAAAAGAAGGTATCTCTTTAGAGGTTGTTGACTTACGTACAGTTCAACCATTAGATATCGAAACAATCATCGCTTCTGTTGAAAAAACAGGTCGCGTAGTTGTAGTTCAAGAAGCTCAAAAACAAGCTGGTATTGCAGCTAACGTTGTAGCGGAAATTAACGACCGTGCAATCTTAAACTTAGAAGCTCCAGTTGTACGTGTTGCAGCTGCTGATACAGTATTCCCATTCTCTCAAGCAGAGAGCGTATGGTTACCAAACCACAAAGATATTGTTGAAGCTGTAAACAAAGTAATGAACTTCTAATTTTTAGCTTTTCATGTGCAAAAGAAATCAGCACATGCTGGTTTCTTTTGTACATATTCCATAATAATGAAATGAATCAGGGGGCTGAATTCCGTGGCATTTGAATTTAAACTACCAGATATCGGTGAAGGTATCCACGAAGGTGAAATCGTAAAATGGTTTATTAAACCAGGCGATGAAGTAAACGAAGACGATGTACTTCTTGAAGTACAAAATGATAAAGCAGTAGTAGAAATCCCTTCTCCTGTTAAAGGTAAAGTACTTGAAGTACTTGTAGAAGAAGGAACAGTTGCAATCGTAGGAGATACATTAATTAAATTTGATGCTCCTGGATACGAAAACCTTAAATTTAAAGGTGACGATCATGATGAAGCTCCAAAAGCTGAAGAAGCAGCAGTAGAAGCTCCAGCAGCGGAAGCTACTCCAGCAGCAACTGCAGAAGTAGTAAATGAGCGCGTAATTGCTATGCCATCTGTTCGTAAATACGCTCGTGAAAAAGGTGTAGACATTCATAAAGTAGCTGGTACTGGTAAGAATGGCCGTATCGTAAAAGCTGACATCGATGCATTTGCAAATGGTGGACAAACTGTAGCAGCAACTGAGGCTCCAGCAGCAGTAGAAGCTACTCCAGCAGCAGCGAAAGAAGAAGCACCAAAAGCACAACCAATCCCAGCTGGTGAATATCCAGAAACTCGTGAGAAAATGAGTGGTATCCGTAAAGCGATTGCGAAAGCAATGGTTAACTCTAAACACACAGCTCCTCACGTAACATTAATGGATGAAGTAGATGTAACAGAACTTGTTGCTCACCGTAAGAAGTTCAAAGCAGTAGCAGCTGACAAAGGTATTAAATTAACTTACCTTCCGTACGTTGTTAAAGCTTTAACATCTGCATTACGTGAATACCCAATGTTAAACACTTCTTTAGACGATGCATCTCAAGAAGTAGTTCATAAACATTACTTCAACATCGGTATCGCAGCTGATACAGACAAAGGTCTATTAGTACCAGTTGTTAAAGATACAGATCGTAAGTCTATCTTCACAATCTCTAACGAGATCAATGATCTTGCTGGTAAAGCACGTGAAGGTCGTCTAGCTCCAGCTGAAATGAAAGGTGCTTCTTGCACAATTACAAACATTGGTTCTGCAGGTGGACAATGGTTCACTCCAGTTATCAACCACCCAGAAGTAGCAATCCTTGGTATCGGCCGTATCGCTGAAAAACCAGTTGTGAAAAACGGTGAGATCGTTGCAGCTCCAGTATTAGCATTATCTCTAAGCTTTGACCATCGTTTAATTGACGGTGCAACTGCTCAAAAAGCGTTAAACCAAATTAAACGTCTATTGAATGACCCACAATTATTAGTAATGGAGGCGTAATAACAATGGTAGTAGGAGATTTCCCAATTGAATTAGATACAGTCGTTGTTGGTGCAGGTCCTGGTGGATACGTTGCGGCAATTCGTGCAGCACAATTAGGTCAAAAGGTAGCAATCATTGAAAAAGCTAACCTTGGTGGCGTATGCTTAAACGTTGGATGTATTCCTTCAAAAGCGTTAATCAATGCAGGTCATCGTTATGAGAATGCAATGCATTCTGATGACATGGGTATTACTGCAGAAAACGTAAAAGTTGACTTTACAAAAGTTCAAGAATGGAAAAACGGCGTAGTTAAGAAATTAACTGGCGGTGTTGAAGGCCTTCTTAAAGGTAACAAAGTTGAAATCATTCGCGGTGAAGCTTACTTCGTAGATGCTAATACATTACGCGTTATGACTGAAGATGCAGCTCAAACTTATACGTTTAAAAATGCTGTTCTTGCAACTGGTTCTACACCAATCGAAATTCCAGGATTCAAATACTCTAAACGTGTTATCAACTCTACAGGTGCTTTAAGCTTACCTGAAATTCCTAAAAAACTTGTTGTAATCGGCGGCGGTTACATCGGTATGGAATTAGGTACTGCATATGCTAACTTCGGTACAGAAGTTACTGTAGTAGAAGCTGGCGACGAAATCTTAGCTGGTTTCGAAAAAGCTATGAGCTCTGTTGTTAAACGTGCTCTACAGAAAAAAGGTAACGTAAATATCCATACAAAAGCTATGGCTAAAGGCGTTGAAGAAACAGAAACTGGCGTAAAAGTTAGCTTTGAAGTTAAAGGTGAAATCCAAACTGTAGAAGCAGACTACGTATTAGTAACTGTAGGTCGTCGTCCAAACACTCAAGAAATCGGTCTTGAGCAAGTTGGAGTTAAAATGACTGACCGCGGCATCATCGAAATCGATGAGCAATGTCGTACAAATGTACCAAACATCTATGCAATCGGTGATATCGTTCCTGGACCACCATTAGCTCACAAAGCTTCTTACGAAGGTAAAGTAGCTGTAGAAGCAATTAGTGGCCATGCATCAGCTATCGATTACATCGGAATTCCTGCAGTATGCTTCACTGATCCAGAACTAGCATCTGTTGGTTACACTAAAAAACAAGCTGAAGAAGCTGGAATGACTGTAACTGTATCTAAGTTCCCATTCGCTGCTAACGGTCGTGCATTATCATTAAACAGCACTGACGGTTTCCTACAACTTGTAACACGTAAAGAAGATGGTCTTCTTGTAGGTGCTCAAGTTGCAGGTGCAGGTGCTTCTGATATTATTTCTGAGATTGGTTTAGCTATCGAAGCTGGAATGACAGCTGAAGATATCGCTCAAACAATCCATGCTCACCCAACATTAGGTGAAATCACAATGGAGGCAGCTGAAGTTGCTCTTGGAATGCCAATTCACATTGTAAAATAATTTAAGTAATGTAAATAGCCCTTCTCTTATTGTAAGAGAGGGGCTATTTTTATTTTCATCAAATGACTTGCAAGGTCTTTAAACGTACTTGTCGAATGAATATATAATACTTTAACAAATGATTCAGGCTTAACTTACTTCAAAGGTAATATATATCATCCTATAATATGTAATTGATTCAAACTTAACCCCATATATTAATAAAATAGAGCATGTCAAAGGAGAAGGTTCCATGAAAATATTACATGTTATATTTTATCATTTACTACTATGGAGTGGCTTTTCCACTGTATTAACATTATCGAATGGTGATAAGTTTCATTATAAAGTTATTCTTTTTTTCGTATTTCTATATTTAGCCTATGTAATAGCATATTTTGTATTGCACGTAAGAAAGCAAGCTTTATTTCTTACATGTTCGAATTGTATATTATTTTTAATCATATTATCTATTTTTTAAATTAGCGTTTATAAAAATACATTGTTCTTCCATTAAATAATTGTAACTCTCCTTCTAATTTCTTCGCTAAAAAACGGCAAAATTCATTTGCTTTCCCTTTGTCACCAAATGTTGCATTAGGTGGTAAAGAAACTTGGATGAAAGATTGTTCATTTTCTATACCAACACCAATATAAATTGAGTCATACCGGTCGTGAGTGGATTGAAGTTTTAATGTTGTTGTAGATGTATCTAAAATTTCATAAGGAAAAGCGGTATTTGTATACGTGTAATTAATTTGGGCACCAGTTTTAGAAGTAACTGTTTTATAATAATGAAAAAGTTGTTTTATATCATCTATTGAAACTGATTGTTGGTTGGATTTCGGTACAAGCGTAATAAAGGCGTGTTGCATATAAGTTCCCCCTAGCTTAGTAGAATACTATCATTCTACATCCTACTGAATTTTTTGACAATTAAAAGGAGTATTACATGTTTTGTTTAATATACTATTAATGAAACGTGATGTAGAAAGGTGGAAACTAATGTTTGAAAAATTGTATGATGAGCATGAAAGTGTGAAGGTACGATTTTTAGGGTTTATGACACATGATACACGTTATGATTTTGGTGTTATTTATACAAATATGTTTTTTGGAAAGCCGCTCATTGTTTGTATGCAAACAGGAAGGTCTACTTTACTCGGACGAGATGATGTAGAGAATGTTCAATATATACAGGAGATTTTTAAATTAGGATCAGAAGAGGAAGCAAAGGAGTTAGCTCAGTTTTTCAAATTTCTAGTTCCGTCAACTTCTTTACATGCGGAATATGAAGAATAATTAATGTGAAACAGTCGTACTTATAAATATGGCTGTTTTTTATTTTAATATCGCATACTAATTTAAATTAAAAATATTTAATGTGTTATACTAAAAACCTATTGACGTAAAAAGTATAACATATTAAAATAAAGACAGAAAGTTAAGCGGTTACAAAAAAGTTTTTGGGATTATAAACTTAGGGGGAAATGAAAAATGGGAACAATCGTATGTCAAGATTGTGAAGGTACAATTGCACACTTCGAAGATGAGAAAGTAACGGTACTTTACGGGAAATGTGGATCTTGCGGATGTGATCACACAGAGCATACAAAAGCCCAATAATTGATAGGAAATGGACAGCTAAAAGTTTTTAGGACCATAAACTTAGGGGGAAATGAAAAATGGGAACAATCGTATGCCAAGTATGTGAAGGAACAATCGGACATTTTGAAGATGAGAAAACGACGGTACTTTACGGAAAATGTGGAACAAATTGTGACTGTGCTAGAAAAGATAATGCGAAAGCTTAATGATAAATAAATAGATTACTATTAAAACTCAGGGGGAAATGAAAATGGGAACAATCGTATGCCAAGTATGTGAAGGAACAATTGGACATTTTGAAGATGAAAAATCAACAGTACTATACGGGAAATGTGGATCTCATTGCGAATGTGACCATAAAGAACATACAAAAGCTTAATAATAAGAAAAAGCGCCTACATGTGTAGGCGCTTTTTTAATAAATTGTAGTTGTATGACCAACTGTTGCAACGATTGCATCATCTCTAATTGGAATAAAGCTTATGGATGTCTGTGGTGTACTAGAAGAAGCATATTGGCTCATTATACGGCTATCGATACGGGTAATAGTATCAGTCAAGAAAGCTGAAATAAAAGCGTAAGGGACTCTTCGTTCATTTAATGAATAAATAATTTCTTCTTTTGTTTTTACACCCACGCCATGTCCGTAAAAAAAGAAATTTCCTAAATAGATTGTGTTTTCTCCTTGCCACTCAATCGTAGCTGGATTCACTTGTGGGTTTTTAAAGTAAACGAGGTCACCTGGAACAAGATCGCCACCGTTTTTTGTTATGAGCCTTAGATCTTGATCGTAGTCCCATGTATAAAGTAAAAGATTTGCAAATAGACGATTGAAAGTTTCTTCCTCATACAATGATAGTAAAGCTTTATAAAAAATAATGATCATAGCGGTTGCGCATTCAGTTCCATATAGTTTTCCATTTTTAAAAATATCTTGTATGGCAATAGAAGATGGTATGTTTGGAAGAAGCTCGAATCCTCCAAGGGATGTTCTTTTCCAATACTGGGGGTTGCAAAAGGATTGTTGAAATGTGCGAAACTGAAATCCACTTTGAAAAAGCTCTAGTGCAGAGATAATAATATTAACTCGTAAATTGAGATCAAAGCTGAGTTCATCAGCTGTTCGGAAGGAATAAACTTCTTGATTTCCTGCCATTATTGATAAAATTTGTTGTTTCTCTGCTGCAAATGGCTCATATTCATTTGTAATATAAGGATGTACAATAGAACGGCCTATTACAATCATAATAGTATCCCCACCTATACGTTACATTCTTAAGTATCGTATGAAGAAAAGGAAAAAAGGTGAAAAAAAAAGCCTATCAACTGATAGGCTTGTACTCTTTAATAACACGTAATGTTTGTAAGGTCATATCTTCAGGACCTTGTACAGGTAAACCTGCTTCTAAGTTTTTCCGAATATACTCTAAGTTTTCTTGTGTAATAATTTCCCCCGGAGTAAAGATTGGAATCCCTGGCGGATAAACCATAACAAAATCAGCTATAATACGACCCGCTGCATTTTCAAATGGAATGACTTCTGTTTCCGAATAAAAAGCATCTCGAGGAGAAAGTGCTAGCACTGGAATTTCTGGAATCTCTACTTGTATTTGAACACCTTTATCTGCCCTATTTCTAAATGTTGCTGCTAAATCGTGTAAAGCTGCAATAAGTGTATTTGTATCACTTTCTGTATCTCCCAAAGTGATAAGACATAGTATGTTGTATAGATCTGAGAGTTCTACTTCAATGTTATATTGCTCTCTAAGCCATACTTCAGCTTGGTGGCCGGTAATACCTAAATCTTTTACAGATACAATTATCTTTGTTGGATCATAGTTAAAGGTAGCATCTGTACCTAACATTTCTTTTCCAGGACAGTAAAGATGCTCAATAGAATTTATAGCATCACGAACATGTTCAGCTAATTGTATTGTTTGTTCTATGAGTGCTGTTCCTTCTGTAGCAAGACGCTTTCTCGCAACATCAAGGGATGCTAACAAGATGTAAGAAGTTGATGTAGTCGTAAGCATGCTAATAATAGATTGGACATGCTTTACATTCACTAAGCCTTCTTTCACATTAAGAATAGAACTTTGAGTTAAAGAGCCTCCTAATTTGTGAACACTTGTTGCTGCCATATCTGCACCAGCTTGCATCGCTGACATGGGTAATTCATCGTGAAAATGAATATGAACACCATGAGCCTCGTCGACTAGTACAGGGATGTCATAAGAATGTGCTAATTGTACAATCTGTTCTAAGTCTGCAGCAAACCCAAAGTACGTTGGGTTAATAACAAGTAAGCCCTTTGCATCTGAGTGCTCTTCAAGTGCTTTTTTGACAGATTGAATTGTGATTCCATGAGAAATACCGAGCTTCGGATCGATTTCAGGATGCATGAAAATCGGTTTTGCGCCTGAGAAAATAATAGCTGACATTACTGACTTATGCACGTTTCGTGGTACTAGGATTTTGTCACCAGGACCGCAAACGCTCATCACCATTGTCATAATAGCACCACTTGTACCTTGAATAGAAAAGAAAGTATGATCTGCACCGAATGCAGCGGCTGCTAAATCCTGTGCTTCTTTAATCATACCTTTTGGATGATGTAAATCATCGAGTGGCGCAATATTAATTAAATCAATTGCTAATGCATTATGCCCAATAAATTCGCGAAATGTAGGATCCATGCCCTGTCCTTTTTTATGACCAGGAATATGGAATTGAATTGGATTTCGCTTACTGTGCTCAACTAAAGCGGTAAACAATGGTGTTTCGTATTGGGACAATCTATACACCCCTTCTTCTTCATAATATTTAGTGTAATTTGTTTTATATAATCCTGCTCTAAAAAGTTTAGTCTTTTTAGAATAAGGCTTGTTTTTCTGCCATTCAAAAAATCGTTTTTGAGATGGTAGCTTCACTTTACTTTCTATAAAACAAAAGCATTATATCACCAATAATTATAGATGTATAGAAAAAAATGTTTTTAAGGTGAGTATGTTTAATAGTTAGCCTCAATTAATGAATAGAGGAAGACAATTCCATTAAAATGAATAAATAGTGTATAATGCAGAGTGGCTATAATGAAGAATAAAATATTCTCTTTAAGATAGCATAATGAAACAAGAAGAAATGATAAATGAGGTGCGAAATGGAATATCAATATCCGTTAGATTATGATTGGTCAAATGAGGAAATGGTTACAATTGTTAAGTTTTATGAAGCGATTGAGAAAGCTTATGAAAAAGGGATTATAAGAGAAGAATTAATGGGTTTATATCGTCGTTTTAAAGAGATTGTTCCATCGAAAGCAGAAGAAAAGAAAATTGATAAAGAATTTGAAGAAGTAAGTGGATACTCTATATATCGTGCTATTCAAAGGGCAAAAGAAGTCGAAGAACAAAAGCTTGTAAAAATGTAAAAAATATTTTGAAAAATAAAAACTGAAGTGATATAATGTGATAACAACTAAAAACGGACAATATAAATTGTCCGTTTTCTACTATCGATTACAAAGTGCATATAAAGGAAGGAGTGATTGCATCGTAGATTCAATCTTAGCAAGGAATTGTTCGTTGGTCATTGCTGAAAACTCCTCTGGTGATATATGAATACCAACTAATAATTCTGCTTTTTTTACAGTAGCTAATCGTTCAATCATCTTTTGTAAGTCTTCGGTTTCAAGTGTTTTATGTAATTTCACACTTGGTTTAGTATGGTCAATGGACCAAACGAAGTCATTTGGAATATTTGTTTTTAAATCATTTAAATGTTCTAAGAAGGCATGAGCCGTCTCAACTTTTTGTGGACACTCATAGATTAAACCAAAGTATATGAAGGCATGAGTACCCCATAAGCCGATTTGGAAATGCGGTAGCATTTTATATCCTCGTTTATTTGTTGAAAAAGCAACCCAAGTATCGTTTGGTGGATTGACTTTGCGGCGTGCGTGTTTTGCAACATGATAAAAAAAGTTCTCATCAGTTTGTTTGGATAAGTATTCTGCAAATTGTTCCCCTAAAGCTTCTAGCTTAGGATGAATGTTCGTTTTAATTGCACTCATTCGTTCTTCGAGACCATCAACTGTAAAGACATCAAAATCAGTTGACTTGAATGTTTGTATTGTCATGATTGTTCCTCCAACTCCTATTTTGCTTTTATTTTAGCATAGCTTGTACTATTCATAAAAAAAACAGCACAAAAAAATTTAAATAAAAAAATATAATTTTGTTGCATAGATGATTTATCCAACATAGTATAGTATAAAACAAAAAATCAGAAAATTGAATTAATTCTAGTCCGAGGGCAGACGAATATTGGGAGGAGGCAAATAATATGAGACAGGTGATTAATGCGTTAAAGAGAACAGATGCTGAAAAGAGAATACCGGTGCTACGTTTGGAGCTAGATTATGAATTAGCAACTTTATATGATGCGATGATGGAAGATGATAAACAGAAAAAAGAAGAGTGTGTACAAAAGTTAGAAGTGTTAAGACTTGAAATGATTCGTTTAGAAGCGTAATAATAGTATATGTATAAAAAATTAGTTGGTGCGAACCTTATAAAGGGTTCGTTTTTTCTGTGAACAGTATAGATCGGAGTGTTTAAACATGCAAGAAGTATGGAAAGACATTGATGCACACGCCAAACGGTGGATTCGGGATGCAGGAGAGCATTTAATGGCATCAATGAAAAAAGCACTTATTATAGAAACAAAATCAAATGCAGCTGACTTAGTTACAAATATGGACCGAGAGATAGAACAGTTTTTAATTGGGAAAATTAAAGAAACATTCCCGAATCATAATATTTTAGGAGAAGAGGGTTATGGAGACGAGATAACGTCTTCTGACGGGGTTGTTTGGTTAATTGATCCAATTGACGGCACGATGAACTTTGTTCATCAAAAAAGAAATTTTGCGATTTCAATTGGGATTTATGAGAACGGTATCGGAAAGATTGGACTTATATATGATCCAGTGCATGATGAACTATATCATGCAGTCAAGGGATCTGGAGCTTTTTGTAATGATATATCAATTCCTCCACTGAAAAAAGGAACTGTAGAGCAAGGTATTGTAGCTTTAAATGCGATATGGCTTACAGATAATCCATTGCTTAATATGGAAAGTATGATGGCACTTGTTAAGAAAGCAAGAGGCACAAGATCATATGGCTGTGCAGCGTTAGAGATGGTATACGTTGCAACAGGAAGAATAGATGCATATGTAACGCCGAGATTATCACCATGGGATTTTGGCGGAGGACAGATAATTGTAGAAGAAGTTGGAGGTAAGGTGACGACATTCTCTGGAGCGCCACTTTCTATCATAGAGAAGAGCAGTGTGTTAGTTGCAAAACCAGGAGTGTATGAAGAAGTGTTATCGTTTATATGAGAGCAACAAAAAAAGTAAGAGGCTGTGTATAAGCTTCTTACTTTTTAGCGTTATTGTGATTTGCGCATTTTTCTTTTTGTTACAAAACCGTATCCAACTGTAACAAATGTGCCGATAATGCAAATAATAATACCGATTGGACTATTTTCAGCAATCATAATGCCGATACCGATTAAGAAAATAACACCGATAATTGCAGTTAATAAAAAGCGATATTGAATGTGTTCCATTTCTTCACCCTCCAATCTCATTTTACTTTCACAAAAGTAAGAATACAACTATATTTTCATTCTTGCTTTTATTTTAATTGCTATTGTATCCCCTTCGCTCTTATAATAGAGAAGGATTAAAAAGACATTAGGAGTTGGACATGTTGAAAAAACGACAAGATTTACGTAATATAGCAATTATTGCCCACGTTGACCATGGTAAAACAACACTTGTTGACCAGTTATTACGTCAAGCGGGGACTTTCCGTGCGAACGAACACGTTGAAGAACGCGCAATGGATTCAAATGATCTAGAAAGAGAACGCGGTATTACAATTTTAGCGAAAAATACAGCGATTCACTATGAAGATAAAAGAATTAACATTTTAGATACACCTGGTCACGCTGACTTCGGTGGAGAAGTAGAACGTATCATGAAAATGGTTGATGGTGTTTTACTTGTTGTTGATGCATATGAAGGTTGTATGCCACAAACACGATTTGTTTTAAAGAAAGCTCTTGAGCAAAACTTAACTCCAATCGTAGTTGTAAACAAAATTGACCGTGACTTCGCTCGTCCAGATGAAGTAGTTGATGAAGTAATCGACTTATTCATTGAGCTTGGTGCAAACGAAGATCAATTAGAGTTCCCAGTTGTATTTGCATCAGCAATGAACGGAACAGCAAGCTTAGATTCAAACCCAGCAAATCAAGAAGAGAATATGAAATCATTATTCGATACAATTATCGAACATATTCCAGCACCAATTGATAACAGCGAAGAGCCACTTCAATTCCAAGTAGCACTTCTTGATTACAACGACTACGTTGGACGTATTGGAGTTGGTCGCGTATTCCGCGGTACAATGAAGGTTGGACAACAAGTTGCTTTAATGAAAGTAGACGGAAGCGTGAAGCAATTCCGCGTAACGAAATTATTCGGTTACATGGGATTAAAACGTCAAGAAATTGAAGAAGCAAAAGCAGGGGACTTAGTAGCCGTTTCTGGTATGGAAGACATTAACGTAGGTGAAACAGTATGTCCAGTTGAACATCAAGATGCGTTACCATTATTACGTATTGATGAGCCAACACTACAAATGACGTTCCTTGTAAATAACAGCCCATTTGCAGGTCGTGAAGGTAAATACATTACATCTCGTAAAATTGAAGAGCGTCTTCGTTCACAATTAGAAACAGATGTAAGTTTACGTGTAGATAATACAGATTCTCCTGATGCGTGGATCGTATCTGGACGTGGGGAACTACATTTATCTATCTTAATTGAAAACATGCGTCGTGAAGGTTATGAATTACAAGTATCTAAGCCAGAAGTAATCATTAAAGAAGTTGATGGCGTAAGATGTGAGCCTGTAGAGCGTGTACAAATCGATGTACCTGAAGAATACACTGGTTCTATTATGGAATCTATGGGTGCACGTAAAGGTGAAATGTTAGATATGGTGAATAACGGAAACGGTCAAGTTCGCCTTACTTTCATGGTTCCAGCACGTGGTTTAATTGGTTACACAACAGAATTCTTAACATTAACTCGTGGTTACGGTATTTTAAACCATACATTCGATTGCTACCAACCAGTACACGCTGGACAAGTTGGTGGACGTCGTCAAGGTGTTCTAGTTTCACTTGAAACAGGAAAAGCATCACAATACGGTATTATGCAAGTTGAAGACCGTGGTGTAATCTTCGTTGAACCAGGTACAGAAGTATATGCTGGTATGATTGTAGGAGAACACACTCGTGAGAACGACTTAACAGTTAACGTTGTGAAAATGAAACAACAAACTAACATTCGTTCTGCGACGAAAGATCAAACTTCAACAATGAAGAAACCACGCCTAATGACTTTAGAAGAATCATTAGAGTACTTAAACGATGACGAGTTCTGTGAAGTAACTCCAGAATCAATTCGTCTACGTAAAAAGATTCTTGATAAGAGTGAGCGCGAAAGAGCTGCTAAGAAAAAGAAATCTGTTGAAGCGTAAAAATAAAAAAACAACGCCCTTTATAAAGGGCGTTGTTTTTTTATTTTGTTTATTTTTTAGAATATTTACTTATTTTTGTGGACAGTATTTTTTTTGCGAGTTACTCTTGTATTAAGTGTATAAAGAAAATTGCATTTTACTGCTAGGGGGGAAGAGTGTGTTAGAAAGGATGTCTTTTTTTGCAAAATTGTGTAAGGTAGATGAAAATCCAGAGTTAGGAATGTGGTTACTTTATGGGACGATTATTATATTAAGTGCTCTCGTTTATAATTTAGGATTTGCTAGAAAGTTGTCTGTACTAAAAAATATTGTGATATACATATCATTAGCAATTGGATGCACAGTATTAACCTTTTTTGCTGTGTTTTTACCTGTTGGAGAAGGGCTTGTTGTAGCGGCAATTGTACTTGGAATTTATAGAGTGCGTTTGCGTCAAGCGAAACAACAAAAAGCAGGCTGAGGAAGGGGAGTTTTCATGCGTTCAGTACAAGATGCACTATATAATTGGTTAACAATTAAAACAGTTGCGGAAGCACGCCCAGATGATAGTGCTGCAAAAGAAACATATTTGTTATTTCAAAATATGATATATGAAGAACATAAATTAAGAAATGTGGAAGTCGAAAAGAACGAGGAAATGTATTTAATTACATATGAAATGAATGGAGAACGGAAATCTGCAAGGTTCCCGTTAGAAGCCATTGATTGTTTTTTGGATCAGATGAATCGTGAACCAGAAAAATATAAATAAGTCCTTATCTATATGAGTAAGGACTTATTTACATTTTACCAATCATCTTCGATTTTTTTATCACGATATAATCGGAAATTACCACTTGCATGACGTTCCATTGTACGCTCTGCAATTCGTTCCGAACATTCCATGCACATATATGTATGAATAGGGCGATTACGCAGTTTTTTTGCCATAGGATTTTCATCATCTAACATATCTTTTTTATCACAAATCATACATTTGACTCTCATTTCGTCACCTCAATACGAATTCTATCAGTATAAGTATATCATGGAAGTATAATGTTTTTGAATAATAGTGGGAAAAAATAATATTTTCGCAATTCAAAAAATAAGTTATGATAAGGATATACCAAGTATGTTTGGAGGTGAAAATATGGCGAATGTAGTAGAGCCTACCTTAACAGAGGATTTAGTACAAACGTTGCGTAAAGAGTGTATTGTTATGATAGCAACGACAGATTTCGAAAAGCAAGTTCCTAACGTAAGTGCTATTTCTTGGGTGTATGCAGTGAGTAAAACTAGTATTCGATTTGCAGTAGATCAACGTTCACGTATTGTGGAAAATATACGGCATAATACAGGTGTGGTATTGACTATAATGGCGAATGAATCCGTATTTTCTATAAGTGGTGCAGGTGAAATTTTGACAGATAGAATGGAAGGTATTTCTCTAAAATTAACTGTAATAGAAGTAAATGTGCAAGAAGTGCGTGATGTTATGTTTTATGGAGCGAAACTTGCAATTGAACCAACATATGAAAAAACATATGATCTTCGGGCAGCGAAAAAGCTGGATAATGAAGTGTTAGTAGGGATAAGAGAATTATAAAGATGCTAAATAGGAAATTCGTTTATTCACTTTTGTAATCGGTTATTGTGATTTAACGTTAATAATTATAATAAAAAGTAATATATTGAATAGAAATGAATAAAGAATAAATAAAGAATAAATAAAAGGTTTAATGACTATGATTTTCGATTCTACCTCGTTTACACGGTACATATAATTATAACAATGGTTCGTCCATATTGTATGGATGAAACCCTTGTTCTACAAATTTAAAAGTGGAGTCAGGGGGTAACAGGTTGGATAAAATTTATGTGTTAGATACGAATGTACTTTTGCAGGATCCTTTATCTATTTTTTCATTTGAAACCAATGAAGTAGTGATTCCAGCAGTTGTATTAGAAGAGGTTGATTCGAAAAAACGTTATATGGATGAAGTAGGACGAAACGCTCGTTATGTATCTAAGTTAATAGATAAATTTCGTGAAATAGGAAAGCTGCATGAAAGTATCCCGCTAGAAAACGGCGGAACATTTCGTATTGAATTGAACCATCGTTCATTTGTGCAACTACAAGATATTTTTGTAGAAAAAACAAATGATAATCGAATTTTAGCTGTAGCAAAAAATCTATCTTTAGAAGAACAGGAAAAAGAGGACGGGAAGTCTGTTATTTTAGTAAGTAAAGATGTACTAGTAAGAGTAAAAGCTGATGCAATTGGTTTGAAGGCTGAAGATTATTTAAGTGATCGCGTAATTGAAGTAGAAAATATATATTCTGGTTTTTTAGAAGGATATATATCAAAAGAACAATTGGATTATTTTTATGAGAAAGGTGAATTGCCTCTATCTGAAATTGCGAATCATCCTTTTTATCCAAATCAATTTGTAGTGATGAAAGATGCATTAGGGGGCTCTAGTTCTGCTCTTGGCATTGTGGATCACTTAGGTAAGAAGGTAAAGAAACTTATTTTTCACAATGAACAAGTGTGGGGGATACGACCACGAAACGTGCAGCAAATTATGGGATTAGAATTGTTGCTTCGTGAAGATATTCCGCTTGTAACGTTAACGGGGAAAGCCGGCACAGGAAAAACGTTACTTGCGTTAGCTTCGGGACTTATGCAAACAGAAGACTTAGGGTTATATAAAAAATTACTTGTGGCAAGGCCAATTGTTCCAGTCGGAAAAGATATCGGTTATTTACCAGGAGAAAAAGAAGAAAAGTTAAGACCATGGATGCAGCCAATTTTTGATAACCTAGAGTATTTATTTAATACGAAAAAGCCAGGAGAGTTAGATGCTATTTTAGCTGGAATGGGTTCGATTGAAGTAGAGGCCCTTACTTATATACGCGGGAGAAGTATTCCAGATCAGTTCATTATCATTGACGAAGCACAAAATTTAACAAAGCATGAAGTGAAGACGATATTAACTAGGGTAGGGGAAAAGAGTAAGATTGTATTGATGGGAGATCCTCAGCAAATTGATCACCCATATTTAGATGAATATAATAATGGCTTAACGTATGTTGTAGAGAAGTTTAAAGAACAGCGTATTAGTGGTCATGTGAAGTTTGTTAAAGGGGAGCGATCTAATTTAGCTCAACTAGCAGCAGATTTATTGTAAAAAGGAGTGAGCTTAAGCTCACTCCTTTTCTTTAAATAATTGTAAATTTACGGATGTTACGGATTGGATTTTGTTGATTAGATCCATCATTGAAATAGAGATGAACAGGCCCGTCTTCTTTTAATGGTTTTCCTTCTTTTGAAAAGCCTAGTATAGCATTTTTGACAGTTTCTAATGGAAGTGTCATTGTATGATCTACCGTTTCAATTTCAACTTGCGTAGCGTCTTCTAAAATTTCAGCGTTAGCAAGGAATGGATGAAATGGTATACCAAATGTTCCAGTAATCAGCTGTTCTTTTTTATATTTCTTCACACTTTGTTGTATTGGAGGAAAAGCGGCACCATCACGGATTTCGCGATCCCAATGTTCTGAAGTGTTTTTTAAATAAGTTTCTAGTTCAGACGTGTTTTCTCTAGCTTCATCAAAGTAAGTTGTCAAATCTACTTTTCGATCATCAAAGATCCAAACAGTTGGATCAATAGTGATTGGAAAACGTACTTTTCCGTTAATAAATAAAATTTCGCTCATTGTTGTTCCCCCATTTGTGTTATACTCCCACTTTTCAGTATAATAGTATTAGACACTGTTGTCACAAAAAATGTTTCTATTGCAATTTATTAAAACTATCGCTAATATTAATAGATAGGATAGAGGAGAGTAGGACGGAAACGGAGGGAATCAATTTGGCGTCTGAGACAGTAGCAAATCATCAGGAAAAGGCACTAGCCCTTCTACAAGCGGATGCAGAGAAGATTTTAAGACTTATTAAGGTGCAAATGGACCATCTTACAATGCCGCAATGTCCATTATATGAAGAAGTGTTAGACACACAAATGTTTGGACTATCCCGCGAGGTCGATTTTGCGGTTCGCCTTGGTCTTATTGCAGAAGAACAAGGGAAAGCAATGTTAGGTGAGCTCGAACGTGAGTTATCTGCACTTCATGAAGCATTTACAAACAAACAACAATAACGGGTTCAAATAAGGGGGCTCAAACTAAATTAGTTTGAGCTTTTTATTTGTATAATAAAGCAGGAAGAATCAATGTACATATGGAATACAACAATAATTAAATTGAAACAGAAAGAGGAAATGAAATGAAAAAAGTATGGAAATCAATGGATTATTCATTGTTACTTCCTCTTGTTATTTTATGTGTGCTGGGGGTAATAATGGTATATAGTTCGAGTTCCATTGTTGCGATTTCGAGATTTGATAAACCAGCAAATTTCTTTTTTAAAAGACAATTAATTACTTTAGTTGTTGGGACAATGGTATTAATAATTATTGCTACTATCCCATATAAAGTTTGGAGAAAACGAATTTTTTTGTTGGGGAGTTACGGTGCTAGTGTTGCCTTATTAGCTGCAGCTGCCTTTTTCACTAAGTCAGTAAACGGTGCAAACGGGTGGATATTTGGAATACAGCCTGCAGAATTTGTTAAGATAACAGTTATTCTCGTCTTAGCTCATTTTTTTGCGAAAAGACAAGAAACGAATACACCTGTTTTCAAAGGGTCAGGTCCAGTACTTATTGGTGTTGGAATAATCATGTTTTTAATATTAAAGCAAAATGATTTAGGTACTGATTTGTTAATTGCAGGAACAGTAGGAATTATGTTTCTTTGTTCGGGAGTACAGGTTAACTTATGGATTAAACGAATTGCTTTAACTTCTATAGTATGGATTCCGGCACTATATCTTCTTGGTAATTATGCATTAAATCCATATCAAAAGGCACGTTTTTCTGTTTTCCTTGATCCGTTTAATGATCCTCAAAAGGATGGGTTTCAATTAGTGAATTCATTTATTGGAATCGCTTCTGGAGGGCTTAATGGTAGAGGATTAGGGAATAGTGTACAAAAATATGGTTATTTACCAGAACCGCAAACGGATTTTATAATGGCAATTATATCTGAAGAACTTGGTTTTATAGGTGTAGCTATCATTTTAATCTGTTTATTACTTATTATTATTCGGTCATTTAGAGTTGCGCAAAAGTGTACAGATCCATTTGGAAGTTTAATAGCTATCGGAATTGCAAGCTTGTTTGGAGTTCAAACGTTTATCAATGTCGGTGGTATGTCTGGAGTAATACCACTTACAGGAGTACCATTACCGTTTGTTAGTTACGGCGGAAGTTCTTTATTAGCTAATCTACTTGCAATGGGAATACTACTCAATATTGCTAGTCACGTGAAACGACAAGAGAAACAACAGAATGGTGTAATGAAAGAAAGAGAACAAAATGGACCACATCTTGTAGTTGTAAAATAAAAACACATTGTGCTTTAGAGCATGATGTGTTTTTTATTTTTAAGTAGTTTTAAATATGATGTACTAATTTCTCTTTCAGTCAAAAGATATATCACATTAAGTTAAATGTGATATACAATTAAGTTGTTAGAAAAGGAAGAGGTATGCTATACTATTTTTGTGAAACAAATTGCACAGAAAACTTATCATTTGTTAGAAAATAAGGTATGATGGATAAAAATAAAGTGAAGCTTTCTAAGTATAATATAATGTGGAAAGTGAAGAACTTCACGCTTTTTAAGGTGTGTATATATTTTATCTCTAGAGTGGTAGGAAAGTAGAGGGGGAAAATCATGACAAAGCTGCAACGTATTCAAAAAGTATTGGTAGCTAACCGTGGAGAGATTGCAATTCGTGTGTTTCGAGCTTGTTCGGAACTTGGATTAAAAACAGTTGCAATCTATTCTAAAGAGGATAGTGGTTCTTATCATCGCTATAAAGCCGATGAGTCCTATTTAGTTGGGGAAGGAAAAAAACCAATTGATGCTTATCTAGATATTGAAGGCATTATTGAGATTGCAAAAAGTAATCATGTAGATGCAATCCACCCTGGATATGGTTTCTTGTCAGAAAATATTCAATTCGCTAAACGTTGTGAAGAAGAAGGAATTATCTTTATCGGTCCGAAAAGTAAGCATTTAGATATGTTTGGAGATAAAGTGAAAGCAAGAACACAAGCGCAGCTAGCACAAATTCCAGTTATACCTGGTAGTGATGGTCCAGTAAATTCATTAGAAGAAGTCAAAAAATTTGCTGAAAAGTATGATTACCCGATTATTATTAAAGCATCCCTTGGGGGTGGCGGTCGTGGTATGCGTATTGTGCGTACTAGTGAGGAATTAGGAGAATCATATAATCGAGCGAAATCAGAAGCGAAAGCAGCTTTTGGTAATGATGAAGTTTACGTCGAAAAATTCGTTGAAAAACCTAAACATATAGAAGTACAAATTTTAGCAGATGAAGAAGGCAATGTTGTTCATTTATACGAGCGTGACTGTTCTGTACAACGTCGTCATCAAAAAGTTGTAGAAATTGCACCGAGTGTATCACTTTCAGATGATCTGCGTCAGCGTATTTGTGATGCTGCTGTGAAGTTAACGAAAAATGTAAACTATTTAAATGCAGGAACAGTAGAATTCCTTGTAAAAGATGATGAGTTTTACTTTATTGAAGTAAATCCACGTGTTCAAGTAGAACATACGATTACAGAAATGATTACGGGAGTAGATATTGTTCAATCACAAATTTTAATAGCTGATGGACATTCATTACATAGCAAAATGGTAGGTGTTCCGAAGCAAGAGGAAGTAGTTGTACATGGATTTGCAATTCAATCTCGTGTAACAACTGAAGATCCGCTAAATAATTTTATGCCGGATACAGGAAAAATTATGGCGTATCGATCAGGCGGTGGTTTTGGTGTACGTCTTGATACAGGAAATAGCTTCCAAGGTGCAGTTATTACACCGTACTACGATTCTTTACTTGTAAAAGTTACAACTTGGGCACTTACTTTTGAGCAAGCTGCTGCAAAAATGGAACGTAACTTAAAAGAATTCCGTATTCGTGGTATTAAAACAAATATTCCATTCCTAGAGAATGTAGTAAAGCATAAAAACTTCTTATCAGGAGAATATGATACTTCATTTATCGATGCGTCACCTGAATTGTTCTTGTTCCCGAAACGTAAAGACCGTGGAACGAAAATGTTAAATTACATTGGTACAGTAACAGTAAATGGTTTCCCAGGAGTAGGGAAAAAAGAAAAACCAATATTCCCAGATGCTCGTATTCCATGTTTAAAACATTCAGAGCCAATCCAAAATGGAACGAAACAAATTTTGGACGAGCGTGGAGCGGACGGATTAGTAAAATGGGTACAGGATCAAAAACGTGTACTTTTAACGGATACAACATTCCGTGATGCACACCAGTCATTACTTGCAACTCGTATTCGGACAAAAGATTTACATCAAATTGCGGAGCCAACAGCGAGAATGTTACCGAACCTATTCTCAGCGGAAATGTGGGGCGGTGCAACGTTTGATGTTGCGTATCGTTTCTTAAAAGAAGATCCATGGGAACGATTACTAGATCTTCGTGAAAAAATGCCGAACGTGTTATTCCAAATGTTACTTCGTTCTTCAAACGCAGTTGGATACAAAAACTATCCAGATAATTTAATTCAAAAATTTGTGGAATGTTCTGCTCAAGCAGGCATTGATGTATTCCGTATTTTTGATAGCTTAAACTGGGTGGAAGGCATGAGAGTTGCAATTGACGCTGTACGAGATACTGGTAAAATTGCAGAAGCAACAATGTGCTACACAGGGGATATTCATGATCCACTGCGTAGTAAATATGATTTAAATTACTATAAAAATTTAGCAAAAGAGTTAGAAGCATCAGGAGCTCACATTTTAGGTATTAAAGATATGGCGGGCTTACTAAAACCAAATGCAGCATATGATTTAGTTTCTGCATTAAAAGAGACAGTGTCGATTCCAATTCATCTGCACACGCACGATACGAGTGGAAATGGTATATTAACGTATACGAAGGCAATTGAAGCGGGTGTTGATATCGTCGATGTAGCAGTGAGTTCTATGGCTGGTCAAACGTCACAACCAAGTGCGAACACGCTATACTATGCGTTAGGCGGAAACGAAAGACAACCAGATGTTAATATAGATTCTTTAGAAAAACTATCTCATTATTGGGAAGATGTACGCAAATACTATGCACCGTTTGAAAGTGGTATGAATGCGCCTCATACAGAGGTGTATATGCATGAAATGCCGGGTGGGCAGTATAGTAATCTTCAGCAACAAGCGAAGGCGGTTGGTTTAGGAGATCGCTTCGATGAAGTGAAAGTAATGTACCGCCGTGTGAATGACATGTTTGGAGATATTGTAAAAGTAACGCCATCATCAAAAGTTGTTGGTGATATGGCATTATTTATGGTTCAAAACCATCTGACAGAACAAGATGTTTTAGAGCGTGGACATGCCATGGACTTCCCAGGGTCTGTTGTTGAAATGTTCTCTGGTGATTTAGGTCAACCGTACGGTGGTTTCCCGAAAGAATTACAAAAGATTATTTTAAAAGGGAAAGAGCCATTAACAGTAAGACCAGGTGAATTACTAGAGCCAGTAGATTTCGAAGCGTTAAAAGAAGAATTATTCCATAAACTTGGACGCGAAGTAACGATTTTTGATGTAGTGGCATATGCTTTATATCCAAAAGTATTTATGGATTATGAAAAAGTTGCTGAGCTTTATGGAAATGTATCTGTACTTGATACACCGACGTTCTTCTATGGTATGAGACTAGGTGAAGAAATTGATGTAGAAATTGAACAGGGTAAAACATTGATGGTTAAACTAGTATCAATTGGAGAACCTCAGCCGGATGGAAACCGCGTTCTTTACTTGGAATTTAACGGTCAACCACGTGAAATTATCGTGAAAGACGAGAGTGTAAAAGCAACAGTTGCACAACGTGTGAAAGGGAACCGTGAGAATCCAAATCATATTAGTGCAACGATGCCAGGAACGGTAATTAAAGTAGTTGTAAAAGAAGGCGACGAAGTGAAAAAAGGCGATTCTATGGCAATTACAGAAGCGATGAAAATGGAAACGACAGTTCAAGCGCCGTTCAATGGTAAAGTGAAGAAAGTATATGTTAACGATGGTGATGCAATTCAAACGGGTGATTTACTTATTGAATTAGATCACTAAAATAAGAAAAGAGCTGTGTAAATACAGCTCTTTTTTATTGCAAAAAATCCCTTGCCGAATTGGCAAGGGATTTTAGTTTTAAATTATTTTGTTTGTTTAGAAGTTGATTTGGCTTCTTTTGCATTCACTTTACTTCTTGTTCCTAGCATAACTAAATAGCATAGTACGGCAAACAAGCAAGAAATGAATAGAGAATGTAACAATGCCATCGCTAAACTAGCGTTTGTAAATACAACTAAAACTCCTACTACAGCTTGAAGTGTAACAAGGATAAATGAAATAATCCATCCCCAATATACTACAGGTTGCTGCTTGTAATGGCGAATAGCGAGAATCATCGCGTATAGTATCCAGGCGAAAATTAACATCGCTGCAACTCTATGGCCCATTTGAACCCATTCATGTAGTTGAGTTGGCATAGGTCTGTTTTTGCTACATAAAGGAAAGTCTGGACAGGCTAAGCTAGCTCGTTCGTGACGTACTAAAGCACCTGTGTAGACGACGATATAACTGTAAATTGTTACACCATAAATATGAAATTTCATTTTTTTGTCCATAATAAGTGAACGTGCATCAAATTTTTGGTCAATTTCAAAGATAAGACACGTTAATAAGATGACAGAAGCAAATGAAATTAAGGAAATACCGAAATGGATAGCAAGTACAGCTGGCATTTGTCCCCAAACAACTGCTGCTGCTCCCATTAATGCTTGTGCAACTAAAAATACGAAGGATAAAATTGCTAACGTTTTTGTTTCACGCACATGTTTATAATATTTCCAGGACAAAATACAAAGTAGAGTGACAAGAATTCCAGCTGATCCTGATGTTAATCGGTGGCTAAGTTCAATAATAGTTTCCATTGATAAATTAGATGGAACAAATTCACCGTTACAAAGTGGCCATGATTTACCACAACCTTGACCAGAACCTGTTTTTGTAACTAAAGCGCCTCCTAATAAAACTATTAATAAATCAAGGCTTGTAATGACTGCTAACCATTTAATAAAGCGTTGCAATCTCTTTCACCATCTTTCTGCTATGAAGTTATTGCGAAATATTTTCATTCCATTATGTATAGAATAAAACGCGCTAGTTCCTATGATATATAAAAAATAATAAAATAGCAAAGAAATGGAGGGGGAAGGAAAGGGAGAGAAAATAGGTGTAAAAACAGGGTTCGTAAGGGAAATTTTGGGTGAAAAATAGGCTATTTTGAAAAGAAATGGGGAGAATACGTGTTAAATAGGACAAAATAGTTTATTATAGAAGGTAACATCATGTTATGATAAGGACAAGTCAGAATGAAGTTTTTTATATTCGACACAAAAAGTTCATGTTTTCTTCACAAAATGTTCGGGAAATATGATTTAATATATTGGAGTATGGGCGTAGATTAGTAGTAGAATGGGTTAACAATGTTTCTACTGTAATAATATTGCTATATAGAAGCGAATTATTTCATTTGAAATATGCGCAAAAAGAAAGATGAAAGTTTTAAGAGGGGGTTAGAGTGATGAACCATGCAACAAGTGAGCTGCATGATGAGTCCGCTGTTACAAGTGTACCGGAAACAACTCGGTTACAAGATTTAAAAGCACTCGTTAAAATGGGGATTGTAAACTCAAATACACTTACTGTATTTACAGGATTTTGGTTGGCATTACACTTTAATGGATTAAGTGTAATGGACAATCTGGATAAGTTATTCTTTACAATCGTTGGTTCTGGATTAGTTATGGCAGGGGTATGTTGTTTAAACAACTACATTGATCGAGACATCGATCCATTAATGGAAAGAACAAAGACCCGTCCAACGGTTACTGGAAAGTATAAACCAGGATTTGCACTTACATTTGGACTAGTCATATTACTTCTTGGTTTTGTATTTTTATTATTAACAACACCAATGGCAGTCTTAATGGGATTTATTGGTGCTTTCACATATGTTGTTCTATATAGTTTATGGACAAAGAGAAAGTATACACTAAATACTGTTGTAGGGAGTATATCTGGTGCAGTTCCTCCTTTAATTGGATGGGCAGCAATCGATCCATCTTTAGGCCATCCAATTGCTTGGATGTTATTTTTAATTATGTTTATTTGGCAAATCCCACATTTCCTTGCATTAGCAATGAAACGTGTTGATGAATATCGAAATGCAGGAATTCCAATGCTTCCTGTAGTTCATGGATTTGAAATTACGAAACGCCAAATTATGATTTGGACAGTATGTTTATTACCACTACCATTTTATATGAGTGGACTAGGGATAACATTTATGGTAATTGCAACACTGCTTAACATCGGATGGATCGTTTTAGGATTTTATGGCTTCCGTAAGAAAGATGACATCAAATGGTCCGTGCAAATGTTTGTTTATTCCCTAAATTATTTAACAATCTTATTTGTATCAATGATTGTAGTTACATTCTTCTAAGACAACGACATAATTGGATTTCTTTACGTTGAGATTTACTTTACTTAACTATAAAGTACAATCTAATTCACAAGGAAAGTGGGGGTTGTTTGTATGAAGAAACAGTGGCGACTGCTTTCGTTCGTTTCACTGCTGGCTTTACTGTTAGGGGGATGCGGTAAAGCCTTTCAATCTACTTTAATTCCGCAAGGAGAAGTAGCAAAAATGCAATATGATTTACTTCTACTGGCAAGTGCAATCATGGTAGGAGTAGTACTAGTAGTTACTATTATTTTCTTATATGTAATTGTGCGTTTCCGACAAAAGAGAGGTCAGGAAGATTATATTCCAGAGCAAGTTGAAGGGAATCACAAGCTAGAAATTATATGGACAGTTATTCCGATTATTCTTTTACTAATCTTAGCTGTTCCAACAGTTACATATACATTCAAACTTGCTGATGTAAGTGCGATGGAGAAAAAGAATATTGATAAAGATACTATCGTTGTTGATGTAACAGCGAATCTTTATTGGTGGGAATTTTCTTATAAATCAGAAAAGATAGTAACTTCGCAAGATTTGGTCATCCCCACAGGTAAGAAAGTGTATTTAAATTTGAAGGGTGCCGATATTAAACACTCATTTTGGGTTCCATCTTTAGCAGGGAAAATGGATACAAATACAGACAATGTGAACAAAATGTGGTTAAAGGCAGATAAGTCGGGCACTTATAATGGTTTTTGTACAGAATTTTGCGGCCCATCACATTCTTTAATGCAATTTAAAGTGAAAGCTTTAGATGAAAGCGAGTACAAAAAATGGCTTGCTGATATGAAGAAGATTGATGGGAAGAAAGAAGTAGCTTCAACAAAGGCGCAAGAGGGCCAAGAAATATTTAATAAAAGCTGTATTGGTTGTCACGCAGTTGGATCTAATGATAGTAGACCACCTTCCGCTCGTATCGCACCAAACTTAGCAAACTTTGCGGATCGCGATATGGTTGCCGGTATTGCCGAAAACAATGAAGAAAACTTAAAAAAATGGCTAAAAGATCCTGAAAATATGAAGCCAGGAAACAAAATGACTGGCAAATATGGCAACTTAACGGATGATCAAATTGATGCATTAAATGCATACTTACAAACGTTAAAAGTTGAAAAGTAAAGAGGGACTATTCGCGAAGGGGAGGTTGAAAACGTGAGTTCTGTAGCAAAAAAACAGGGGATGGGTGCTGTCATATGGGATTATTTAACGACAGTAGACCATAAAAAGATTGCCATTCTCTATTTAATTGCAGGTGGATTGTTTTTTGTAATAGGCGGAATAGAAGCTCTATTTATTCGCCTTCAATTAGCGATTCCTAACAACGCTTTTCTTGTTGGGGATGCTTATAATCAAGTATTAACGATGCACGGTACAACAATGATTTTCCTCGCAGCTATGCCACTCGTGTTTGCATTTATGAACGCCGCTGTACCACTTCAAATTGGTGCACGTGATGTAGCGTTCCCGTTTTTGAATTCACTCGGATTTTGGTTATTTTTCTTTGGTGGAGTATTTTTAAATTTAAGTTGGTTTTTAGGTGGAGCACCTGATGCAGGATGGACATCTTATGCATCTTTAGCTTTAGCCTCTAAAGGTCATGGTGTTGATTTCTATGTACTCGGCTTGCAAATCTCAGGTATTGGTACATTAATTGGAGGAATTAACTTCCTTGTAACCATTATTAATATGCGCGCTCCAGGAATGACGTATATGCGTATGCCGATGTTTACATGGACAACATTTGTAACATCTTCGCTTATATTATTCGCTTTTCCGCCGTTAACTGTAGGATTAGGACTTTTAATGTTAGATCGTTTATTTGGAACAAGTTTCTTTAATCCGGCATTGGGCGGGAATACAATTATATGGGAGCATTTATTCTGGATTTTCGGTCATCCAGAAGTATACATTCTTATACTCCCAGCTTTCGGAATATTCTCAGAAATATTCGCAACATTTTCGAAAAAACGATTGTTTGGTTATTCATCGATGGTGTTTGCGACTGTATTAATTGGATTTTTAGGATTTATGGTATGGGCGCACCATATGTTTACTGTTGGACTTGGTCCAGTTGCTAATGCTATTTTCTCAGTTGCAACAATGGCGATTGCGGTTCCGACTGGTATCAAAATATTCAACTGGCTCTTTACAATGTGGGGTGGAAGTATTCGTTTTACGACACCAATGATGTGGGCAGTAGCTTTCATTCCATCATTCGTAATGGGTGGAGTTACAGGGGTTATGCTAGCATCTGCACCAGCTGATTATCAATTTCATGATAACTATTTCGTAGTAGCGCATTTTCATTATGTAATCGTTGGCGGTGTTGTATTTGGTTTACTTGCAGGAGCTCATTATTATTGGCCACTGATGTTTAATAAAGTATTAAATGAAACATTAGGAAAGATAACGTTTTGGCTATTCTTTATCGGCTTCCATTTAACGTTCTTTATTCAGCATTTCCTTGGCTTGATTGGTATGCCACGCCGTTACTACACATATCTTGAAGGGCAAGGGTTGGAAATGGGGAATATGATTAGTTCTATCGGAGCGGTGTTTATGGCTCTTGGAACGATTGTTCTTCTATTCAATGTAATTAAAACGACAGTATCAAAAGAAAAAGCTGGTCGTGATCCGTGGGATGCACGTACATTAGAATGGACAATGCCAGCACCGACACCAGAATATAACTTTAAACAATTACCATTTGTTCGCGGATTAGATCCGTTTTGGATTGAAAAACGTGAAGGTAATAAAGAGATGACAGCAGCGGAACCAGTTGGTGATATTCATATGCCAAATCCTTCGTTTTCACCATTTGTTATTTCTTTCGGATTGTTTATAGCGGCATTTGGTGCGATGTATATGCAGGGCGGAAAAGATAAGTTCTGGTTATTAGTAGCAATTATTGGTTTAATCATTACATTTGGCGCAATGTTCCTACGTTCAGTAATTGATGATCATGGGTATCATATTCATAAAGAAGATTTAGAGGATAAGGGGGGCAAGGCATAATGCATGTAGATGAAAAGTTAACGAATGAAACATTTCCAGCAGAGCCTGAAAAAGCAACCCTTGAAGGGAAAAATAAGTTTGTCGGTTTTTGGTTATTTCTTGGAGGCGAAACAGTGTTGTTCGCTTCCTTATTCGGCACATATTTAGCGTTAAAGAATTCTACAAATGGTGGACCAACATCTCAAGAGATGTTCCAAATGCCACTCGTTTTCATTATGACGATGCTTTTATTAACGAGTAGCTTAACGAGTGTATATGCGATGTATCACATGAAAAACTTTAACTTTAAGAAAATGCAGCTTTGGTTACTAGTAACAGTATTGCTAGGTTTAGGGTTTTTAGGATTTGAGATATATGAGTTTTATCATTATACACATGAATTTAAGCATACTATGAGAAGTAGTGCGTTTGGCTCTGCGTTTTATGCTCTTGTTGGTACACATGGACTCCACGTATTGTTTGGGTTATGTTGGATTTTAACATTAATCTTTAGAAATGCGAAGAGAGGTCTAAATTTATACAATGCACCGAAGTTTTATGTTGCATCGATTTATTGGCACTTTATTGACGTAGTTTGGGTGTTTATTTTCACTGTAGTATATTTAATGGGAATGGTGGGATAAACAATGGCGATAAAGCAAACGAATAATCCTAAAGTTGATCTTGTTTATCGGAAGAGAAAAAGTGCGGAGGAAATGAGGCATCAAGTTATTACGTTTGCATTAATGATTTTTTTAACATTAGTTGCATTTGTAGCAGTGGCGTATCCAAAAACTTTTAGTCCGATTTTCTCTGTACCGTTTATTTTACTATTAGCAGTGGTACAAGTAATTTTTCAATTGTATTATTTTATGCATATGAGTCATAAAGGACATGAAGCAGCAAGTTTCTTTCTTTACTCTGGTCTGCTAATAGGGTTAATTACAATTTTAGCTTTTATGACAATCGTGTGGATTTGAAAAGTGAAAAATAAGGGAGCTTGTGTTGTCACAGCTCCCTCTTCATATTATGAGATAACCTTATGAAGGTAGGTGTGAAAATGAGTAACTTGTGGATATTTGGTTTTCAGGCTTTATGGAGTCCAATCTTTTTATTATTTATGCTTTCAATTCTTATTGGGTACTTCTTAATTATTGGGCCATATAGAATGCGATTTGAAAATGCGACGAAGGTAAGTAAGAAGCAAATTTTTTATTTTACGACTGGTATTGTTCTTTTGTATTTTGTAAAGGGAGGGCCTATTGATTTAATTGGCCATATTATATTTAGTGCTCATATGTTTGAAATGGCAGTCATGTATATTGCAGTTCCACCGTTACTGTTGCTTGGTATACCAATTTGGTTATATCGTTACATTACTTCTTTTAAGTTCGTTCAAATTATATTAAAGGCATTTGCTAAACCACTTATTGCGTTGTTTGTATTTAACGGCCTGTTTTCTTTTTATCATTTACCAGTTGTTTTTGATACAGTAAAACAAAGTCAAATAGCTCATCCTATTTGTCTCGCTATATTGTTTTTTACAGCAATCATGATGTGGTGGCCGATGTTAAATCCATTACCAGAATATCAAACGTTAAGTGATATAAAGAAACTTGGTTATATGTTTGCTAACGGCATATTATTAACGCCTGCTTGTGCGTTAATCATTTTTGCGACAGCGCCGTTATTTGCAACGTATACGGATCCGGCTGCTTGGATGAAAGCGATGGAACTATGTGTACCGGCGGGCACTTTATCAGATTTAAATATAACGGGACCAGAATTTTTGCACTGGATGCCAGTCGTACAAGACCAGCAAACTGGTGGTATCATAATGAAAATTGTCCAGGAAATAGTGTACGGTACAATTATAGGCTATGTATTCTTTAGATGGGCACGTAGAGAACGTGAAAAGGATAAGGAGCAGTTGCAACAATTGCCACCGTATTTACAGACTAAGTAAAAAAGTGTATGGGATTCCATGCGCTTTTTCTTTTTAGTTTTAGTTACCTTTAAAAGATTGAATTTTCTAACTTTTTATGTTAAGTTAGTGTAGGCGTGTACTAAAAGTGGAGATAAAATTTACTACTAGCTTTCATGCGTAATAATTCCATATGTAGTGCAAGTTTTTTAGAGAGGTACAAATATATATTGTTATCTTTAATAAACACGAACTATTTTAAGGGGGAGTTTAAATGGGTAGTAGTGGAAGTATGGTAAAGCCGATTAGTGGTTTTTTGACAGCACTAATTCAATATCCAGTACCAGTAGTAGAATCGCGTGCAGACATTGATAAACAAATTCAACAAATCATAAAAACAATTCATTCGACCAAATCAGGTTACCCTGGTTTAGAATTGATAGTATTTCCTGAATATAGTACACAAGGGCTCAATACAAAAAAATGGACTACAGAAGAATTTTTATGCACAGTGCCTGGGCCAGAAACAGACTTATTTGCTGAGGCATGTAAAGAATCTAAAGTATATGGTGTTTTTTCAATAATGGAGAAAAATCCTGATGGTGGAGAGCCATATAATACAGCAGTTATTATTGATTCACAAGGTGAAATGATTTTGAAGTATCGTAAGCTAAATCCTTGGGTGCCAGTCGAGCCTTGGAAAGCTGGAGATTTAGGCTTACCTGTTTGTGATGGACCTGGAGGAAGTAAATTAGCTGTTTGTATTTGTCATGATGGCATGTTCCCTGAAGTAGCTCGTGAAGCAGCCTATAAAGGTGCAAATGTCTTAATTCGTATTTCTGGATATAGTACACAAGTTAGTGAACAATGGATGCTAACCAATCGCTCAAATGCATGGCAAAATTTAATGTATACATTGTCGGTAAACTTAGCGGGTTATGATGGTGTATTTTATTACTTTGGTGAAGGACAAGTATGTAACTTTGATGGGACTACTTTAGTACAGGGTCATCGAAATCCGTGGGAGATTGTTACTGCTGAAGTATATCCAGAACTAGCAGATCAAGCTAGATTAGGATGGGGATTGGAAAATAATATATATAATCTAGGTTCAAGAGGATATGTAGCAACTCCTGGTGGGGTGAAAGAAAATCCATATACGTTTGTAAAAGATTTAGCTGAAGGTAAATATAAGGTTCCTTGGGAAGATGAGATTAAAGTAAAAGATGGATCTATTTATGGATATCCAGTAAAAAAAACGATTCATTCTTAGGGAAGGGAAATAAAACAAGCGCATCATATTGATGCGCTTGTTTTTGTTAATCAATAATTTGAAATTCTTTTAACTCTTTTTCGACATTTTGTAGGAGTTGTTCGCTTTTTTGAAGTACATTCGTTGGGAAAGTCTCATCATCACCATATTCAACGCCGTGAGGATAATAATGTTTTCCTAATAAGGGGGGGAGTAGTTTTACTTCAGCGTGTCTACTGCCAATGTCACCTTCAACAGCAACTCCTTGCACTCGTAAATAATAAACATCCTTTAATATTTCAAATTTATAATCGTATGTAACTCGTTCATAATCCCACTGTCCGGCAAGTACGAAGTGGTTGTTTTCCATGATTTCAGTTAAAAGAGTTAATTCAACGACGGCTCCATTAAATTTCGTATTTGTAAATTGCATATAATACCTCCTTTTTTAATGTTACACCATTATTTTTATAATAGTATGAATAATAAGAAAGTGCAATTCATATTGAGAGAAAAGGGATAATCCAGACTTTTTTCACAAAAATATGATATAGTGAAAAGAGTACGGTACACACAAAAAGAAAGAAAAGGATTTGTGTATATCTCAATTTTATGTTTTGTTCAGGAGGTATATCGTTTGAAGAAATTATTGCGTATCGTAATGATTACATTTTTAATTTTAGCTGTTGATTTATACGGGAAATTACTCGTTTCACAATATATATTAACCCCATCTCAATCAAAGCAAGAAAATAAAATTGTGAAAAAGAAAAAGCAAATTAAGGAAGACTCCTCAGACACTGTTTTAAATATGATTGGTGAAGACTCTGAAAACCTATTAGCGAAGTGGGGAGAACCCTCTCGAATAGAGCCATCTGCATACGGATATGAATGGTGGGTATACAACCAGGATTTAACTCAGTATGTTCAATTTGGAGTTTCTGAACGTAAAGTTGTAACAGCATACGCAGCTGGTGAACAAGTTAAGGTTCCACCTTATTATATAAATGAAAAATATGAAGAAGTATATAAAAAAAGTCCACTTTCGCATGAAATTTCATTAAAAAGAGGGAAAAATAGTTATCAATTTGAGCTATCTGATACCGAAGTCATGGAACAACCGTTAATACCTGTAGAAGATGGATGGGCGCAATTGTATTTTGATCAATTTACACATGAGCTTGTTGGTGTTCGTTATATGGATGATGAAACTTTATTACGCCAAAGACCGTATCAGCTCGTTTATTCAGGTGAATTAATAGCAGAACAACCATTGACTCCAGAAAAAATAAAACAAGTAGAAAATGGGAATATGCAACAAATTTTTGATTTAACAAATATCATTCGAAGTCGTCATAAATTACCGTTATTAACATGGGATCAGGAAACAGCAGATGTTGCTGTTGGTCACAGTAAAGATATGAAAGACAATAATTATTTTTCTCATGACTCACCTACATTAGGTACGCTAGGAGATCGTTTGCAGCGCGGGAAAGTAGGATTTCAACTTGCTGGCGAGAACATAGCGGCGCAACATAGTGATGGAATTGCGGCAGTGCAAGGTTGGTTAAATAGTGAGGGGCATAGAAAGAATTTATTAAATGAACAATTTACAGGATTAGGTGTTGGTGTATACGATAAATTTTATACACAAAACTTTATTCGAAAATAAAGCGAAACTGTAAGCGGTGGGGTGTTACATTACCAAATTAGTTACTTCGTATTCACTGAATTGTAGGTGGGAATCTGACCGTATGCAAATAGCAGAAAAAAAGGTGCATGAATCGTCTAAAAATAGGCGAACCATGCGCCTTTTTTTTCTTACTATATAGTAGATATACATGGAGAGGTGAGGATTATGCCAACAACAAAAGGACCGTTACATCCATCGGTTCAACAGTTTAAAGAATTTGTAAACCATCACCCTAAAATGGTTCATGAGGTTAGAAGTGGTCATAAAACATGGCAACAATTTTATGAAGAATGGTACTTACTCGGTGAAGAAGATCCAATATGGGCAACTTATAGACCGGATGGAGCGCCTGCGTTTTCTTCGGTAAAAGAAAATAAAAAAGAAAAAGATAATCGAACTGAAGAGGAAAAAACTGCTGATGTGATGGGGCAAATGCTTTCTTTTTTTAAAAAGTTGGACGTGGAACAAATGCAGAACCATTTAGCCAATGTGACGAGTGCAATTGGGAGCGTGCAACAAGTTATTCAGCAATTTCAAGGTAACCGTACGCAGCAAGAGCAAAGTACTTCAGAAAATAACCCGTTTTTCTTTCAAAAGGATTAGGGGGAAAGATGATGAGAGCAGAAATTATGGAGTTTATAAAGGCTGATGAGGATTTATCTCGCTATATTAGAGAGCAACCGTACTGGTATAGAAAATTAACACGAAATCCTGAAGAAAAAGAGGCTTTTGAGTTAGCGGCGATGCAACATTTCAAAAAAACGATACCAGATAAAGTGGAAAAGTTTCAAAATCAATTGGCCGTTGCTTCGATCATGATTGATATGTTTCAGTATATGAAGCAACAAAATGCAACCTAATTGGAAGTGAAAAATATGTCCGTCATGCAGAACTTTTGTTACAATAGAAGTTGATTATTTAAAAAGGAGTTGCAGCATGACGGAAATTTGTTTAGTACGACATGGACAAACTGATTGGAATTTTCAAGAAATTATTCAGGGGCGAGAAGATATTCCGCTTAATGAAGTTGGTAAGAAGCAAGCGAGTCAAAGTGCAGCTGCTTTACAAGAAGAAACGTGGGATATCATTATAAGTAGCCCGTTAATTAGAGCGCAAGAAACGGCTAATGAAATCGCAACGGCAGTTGGATTACAATCGATTTTATTAGATGAGCGATTTGTTGAACGGAATTTTGGAGAAGCTTCAGGGAAGCCGGTTGCGGCTGTTAGAGAGTTGATTGCTGAGGGAAAAGTAGAAGGTATGGAGCGAGATGAAGAGATTGTAGCTCGTTGCTTTGCTGCTTTAGAAGATGTTGCGACAACTCATTTTGGCAAACGTATTATTATTGTTGCTCACTCACACGCGATAAAAGCGATTTTACATGCCATTGAACCAGATGAAATTACATTTAAGACACCATTAAAAAATGCGTGTATTAGTTATGTGAAACAAAATAGTGGAAAATGGGATGTTCTTAAATATAATATAGCGGAACATATTAATGTATAAGTGTGTACGGATATAGTGTAAAAATAGTTACGTTATATCTTTCTTTTGAGTAAGTCACTTCAATTAGTAGTTCTAATCTAAATGTGGTATGATGGATACTCGGAGGTGTCTCTCATGATTGTAGCGACGCTAGAAAGCGTATTAATATTAGATAAGGCAGAGCAGCTTGCAAAAGCGATTATCTGTTCAGATATAGCAGAAGATTATCGTAAGTATTATAGAGAATTACATGAAGATATGGAACTTCAGACGCTAATTCAGCAATTTACAGCGATGAAAGAAAGGTATGAGGAAGTACAGCGTTTTGGAAAATACCATCCTGACTATACTACCGTGTCGATGAAAATGAGAGAATTAAAGCGTTCTGTGGACTTACATGATAAGGTTGCAGCTTTTAAAAGAGCAGAAACTGCTTTGCAGAAGTTATTAGACGAAGTTAGTGTAGCAATCGGTTCGGAAGTGTCTTCTTCCATTAAAGTGCCAACAGGAAATCCGTTCTTTGATGCTGGTGGCTGTGGTGGAGGTTGTGGTACTGGCGGAGGTTGTGGTTGTAAAAAAACGGGGTGATGTGCCCCGTTTTTTAGAAGTTGGAAGAAAACGTATACAGAGTTTGTCCTGTAATGTTATAAATTTCTGATTGGTTTTCATAGAATATAAAATATATGTTTTTAAAAGGAGAAGATGGAGAAGATTATGTTCGGGCAACGACAAAGTATGATTGTTTATTTACATTCATTGAAACATGCCAAGATTTTAAGGAAATATGGTAACATACATTACATATCAAAACGATTAAAATATGCTGTAGTATATTGTGATATGGAACAAATTGAGCATATGATGCATAAGTTGAACAAACTTCCTTTTGTGAAAAAGATAGAACAGTCGTATCGCCCGTATTTAAAAACGGAATTTGAAAATTCCCGTCCTGATCGAGCAAAAGAATACGATTATAGCTAATAGAAAAAATCCCCTGCTAAATTTAGCCGGGGATTTTTCATTTGAAATAACGTGTTATTTCATCGGAGGAATGAAATTGTTCATTCGTAAAATACCAATTAAATGATTAAAAAATAGTTCTTTTTCTGGGAAAGTTGTAGATGGTTTTACAGTAAAGGTAGCCACTTTTTTCCCGAGTTGTTCTGCCGTTTCTTCAAATAAAATGACACGTTTACTTTTTTTATTTTCAAATACAGGAATGCCTTCACGACATATGTATAATGGTTGGAAATCACCAGTAGTAGTTGGTTTTAATATTACAACAAGCGAACACACTTTTTTATCGTTTTTTATCGTTTCAAATTGTAACATATGTGCTATACGTTCTTGATTTGTTTTGGCAATTTCAAGTAATTCATATAAATCAGAGTAGCCTTCTCCAAGTTCTATAAAGCGTTGAATCATATCTTTTCCTCCTCTTTCTTTTACTGTACCATTTCACTTTTTAAATGAAAAGCACACAAAGAAAAAAACCCTGCATAGCAGGGCCCTTCTTATACTAGCATGTACTAGTAAGAAGGCAAAGGGAGAGGAGAAACCGGAGGAAGAACTTATGGGGAAACGTAAGTCTTCTCCGCGGTTGGCAACAACATCGAAGGTGATGTTGTTATAATTATTTATGTCCAATCTAAATGAAGATATACATAATGAAATTAAATTTTATGTTGGGCTTTTTATTTTTCTTTTTTTTATTTTGTGATAGGATAAAAAAGATAAAGTGGAACTAATATACATATTGGGTTCATATTAGTGAATGATGAGATGAATACATAAAAATAACGAGAGGTTATTTGAGGCCGAGTTTTTCTATAGTTAGGTGAATGTGGTTTGTTAACTGTTACCGAAGTGGGAATGGCTTTCTATAATCGCTCGATAGATTGAAATAAAGGTAGTGACAACAGATGAGAGTAGTTTCAGGAAAATGTAAAGGACACCCACTTAAAGCGGTTCCTGGTAATACAACACGTCCAACGACAGATAAAGTAAAAGAATCTATTTTTAATATGATAGGTCCTTATTTTGATGGTGGTATCGCCCTTGATTTATTTGGTGGTAGTGGTGGTCTTGGAATTGAGGCTTTGAGCAGAGGGATCGATAAAGTAATTTTTGTTGATCGGGATAGTAAAGCAATAAAAGTAATTCATCAAAATTTAGAAAGTTGTAGAGTACAGGAACAAGCTGAAGTATATCGAAATGATGCTGAACGTGCAGTAAAGGCGTTAATAAAACGTGAAATGTCATTCGATCTTATATTAATAGATCCTCCATATAAAGAGCAAAAAATTGTATCTTTAATTAGTGTAATGGATCAACATGGATTGCTACATAGTGATGGATTAATTATGGCAGAGCATGGTAATGATGTAGTTTTACCTAATTCTATAGGAAGGCTTGTAAAAGTACGAGCTGAGAATTATGGGATTACTGCAATATCGATTTATAAGTATGAAGGTGAGGGGACAGAATGACAAGTATAGCTATTTCTTCAGGAAGTTTTGATCCAATTACCCTTGGGCATCTGGATATTATTAAAAGGGGAGCAAAAGTATTTGATGAGGTGTACGTAGTCGTTTTAAACAATTCATCAAAAAAACCATTCTTTTCAGTTGAAGAGCGATTAGAACTAATTCGAGAAGCGACAAAGGATATCCCGAATGTAAAGGTAGATTCGCATAGTGGGCTATTAGTAGAGTATGCAAAAATGCGTAATGCAAATGCAATATTACGTGGTTTACGAGCAGTTTCTGATTTTGAATATGAGATGCAAATTACTTCTATGAATCGAAAATTAGATGAAAATATTGAAACATTTTTTATTATGACAAACAACCAATATTCATTTTTAAGCTCGAGTATTGTAAAAGAAGTTGCGAGGTATGGAGGAAGTGTAGTGGATCTTGTACCTCCTATTGTAGAGCGTGCTTTAAAAGAAAAGTTTCAAACCCCGTTAAAGTGAACGGGGTTTTTCTTTATACGTGCGCAAAAATAATAAAATAACATATAAGTATAGACAAAATAATGTAAAAATTGGTCCATAATGTATAAAAGATGTCCAAATTTCATGTAGTATAGAAGGATGCTCGGATAAAAATACAGGAATATCTTTTGGCATAGGTGAGAAAGAACTCACTTTCTCATAAAATGGTGTCCAAAATACAAATGTAAAAATAGGGGCAAGAATACTTTGAATAATTCGTGCGAAAAAATAGGGTTTAAATCGGATATCTGTTTCAGCTAATATGCTAGCAACTTGTGCCTGAATAGAAAGACCGCTAAATGCTAAAATGAAGCTTGTTACCATAGCTTGTTGTAAGAGCGGTGTTTCATTTATTTGACTAATCATTTGGCTTCCGAGTGTCATTTCGAAAATACCTGATAATATAGGTATACTAAAATCTGTACTTAGTTGGAAGAATGATAAAATATGTTGCATAATAAAAGAAAGAGCTGCTGTAATGTGGAATACAGTAATCATTTTATTTAACACAGAGAATAAAATAATAAATCCGCCAATCATAAGTAATGTTTGAATAGAAGAAACAATGGCATCCCCAAGTAATTTACCAATTGGTCTTTTTTCTTGTAAGCGTGTCTCGTGAAGAATTAAAAAAGGGTTTTGAAAGCGACGTTTTTTTGTAGTGTGTGTATTATTTTTGTAAGCGGTATTATCGCCGTAAAAACGCATAATTAATCCGACAGCAAAGTTACTGAAATAATGGGCAGCGGCTAATATAATTCCTAATTTCGGATTATTAAAAAAACCGATAGACACAGCGCCGAAAATAAAAAGTGGATTGGAAGAATTTGTGAAAGAAACGAGGCGCTCCGCTTCAATCTGAGTTAAAAGATTGCTTTTTCGTAGTCTAGCGCTTAATTTGGCGCCTGCAGGGAAACCAGAAGCCATTCCCATCGCCCAAACAAATCCGCCTATCCCTGGAACGCGAAAAAGTGGGCGCATGAGTGGTTCTAATATAACGCCAATAAATTTTACAACACCGATACTAATTAGAAGTTCCGCAATGATGAAAAACGGTAGTAGTGAAGGGAATACAACTTCCCACCATATATTTAACCCGCGAATAGAAGCTTGCAAAGCGGCTTGGGGGTGGAGTACAAGAGAAAAGGTTAAAAATAGCGTTGATATGGTAAGGAAAGCGGTTTTCCATTTTTCATACATGTAAGTAAATCCCCCTTTGTCCCAAAAAACGTTCATTTCAGTATACGTGGATACGTAGTGAATTTAGACCATAAGTATGAAAAAGGAATGAAAAAAATTAAAGGGTGAGAAAAATGAAAGAACCAAAGATTGGTTTAGCACTTGGGTCTGGAGGAGCGAAAGGGTTTGCTCATATTGGTGTAATAAAGGTTTTAAGGGAAGCCGGTATCCCTATTCACATGATTGCAGGAAGTAGTATGGGGGCGCTAATAGGTACGTTTTATGCGGCAAGTAGTAACGTTGAAAGATTGTATAAATTGGCATCTGTTTTTAAGCGGAAGTATTATTTAGATTTCACGGTACCGAAAATGGGATTTATTGCTGGAAAACGTGTCAAAGATATGATTAAAATGTTTACATATAATAAAAATTTAGAAGAGTTAGATATCCCGACGGCTGTTGTGGCTACTGACATATTGAAGGGGGAAAAAGTGGTTTTTACAAGTGGGCCAGTTGCAGATGCGGTGAGGGCTAGCATATCTGTTCCTGGAGTGTTTGTACCAGAAAAAATAGATGGAAGATTATTAGTGGATGGTGGAGTCATTGATCGCATCCCAGTATCGGTTGTGAAAGAGTTAGGGGCCGATATTGTTATCGCTGTTGATGTATCTCCAATTAAGGTGAATGGCGATGTTACGTCCATTTATGACGTAATCATGCAAAGTATTGAAATTATGCAGCATGAGCTTGTAATGAATCGGCAAATTGCATCGGATTTAATGATGCGACCAGCTGTAGAGCAATTTAGTTCACGTGCTTTTACAAACATTGAAGACATTATTCGAGTTGGAGAAGTAGAAGCAGAAAAACATGTTTCAAATATTTATTTATTAATTGAGCAGTGGAAGGAGAAACATAATGTTTAAGCGTTTTCGGTTTATATATGCAATCTTAATAGGGGTTATATTGGCGATGTTACTTGTTTACGTACGTTTACCGTATTATGTAACAAAACCAGGAATGGCTGCCAAATTAGAGCCTTATGTTCAAGTTGAGGGTGGAACGAAAGAATCTGGTGATTTTATGCTTGTTACGGTTTCAATGGGACCAGCAAATGTGGTGAATTTAATAGCGGCACAGTTTAATAAATATACACATATTTCGAAAGCGGAAGAAATATTGCAAAAAGGTGAGAGTGATGAAGAATATCAATTTCGCCAAAATTATGCGATGAAAGATTCGCAAAATGCAGCAATTTATAATGCATATAAACGTGCAAATCGCTCAGTATCTTTTGAAAATAAAGGTGTATTAGTTGCTGGTGTGGCAAAAGGAATGCCGTCAGAAGGAAAGCTTAAGCTTGGTGATGTTATTATAGCTGTTGACGGAAAAACATTTGAAAAGACGGAGCAATTTATTGAATATATGACAGGGAAAAAAGAAAACGATGCTGTAAGTATTGAGTACATGAGAAATGGAAAACAATTGAAAGAGAATTTAAATGTAAAGGCGATTCCTAATGGGAATGGACGTGTCGGTATAGGTGTTTCTATCGTTACGGAAAGAGAATTAGTGGTCGATCCGAAAGTGAAAATTAATTCTCATGAAATTGGTGGACCATCCGCAGGTTTAATGTTCACATTAGAAATATATAATCAACTTGTGGAAGAAGACTTAACGAAAGGACATGAAATAGCTGGAACAGGTACAATTAATGAAAAAGGAGAAGTGGGCCCAATTGGTGGTATAAATCAAAAAGTGGTGGCTGCTAGCGATGCGGGGGCTGAAGTGTTCTTTGCGCCAAATGAAAAAGGTGCGGAGAAATCGAACTATAAAGATGCACTTGAGACTGCAAAGGATATTAAAACAAAAATGAAAATTGTACCAGTAGATACGCTGGATGATGCGTTAACATATTTAGAAAAGATGGATAAGGAAAAAACCTCTCTGAAATAGAGAGGTTTTTATAGGAATTTTGTAGTTGTTTCATCATAGCGAATAGGATGGTGTGTTATATCCTGTTTTAATAGTTGTGTGCGTAACGGTTCGTGCATGATGGAGAAATATACAGAGTTTGCTTTTTTCTCTATATCTAAAGCGGCATGGTCGAATGTTTTTGTATGAGTAAGGAATGGAAGTTCGATTTTTTTCTTGTTTTTTGAAAGGTAAGTTTGTCCTTTTTGTGACATGCCTAGCAGGCGAATATATGGTGCGTGTTGTTCTATATTTGCGCTACGTATTTCTTCTTTTGTTGTGTTTGTTAAAATGTGTGTACAAGCTCTTTGTAATCTAGTCCATGTATAACGTTTTGTTTTTAATGCTTCCATGAATGAATAGAAGGAGGAACTATTTTGTATTTTTGATAAAATACGATGCTCTAAACCTTCTTCTATTTCATATATATGTCGTAAGTCCCCTGGAGACATCGTCATGAGTCTATATTTAAAAAATGAAAAGTATTGTTCCCAATTATGTAATATCCCGTAGTTTTGTTTGTAATTTGCTAAAAGCGAAGTGGTTGCCTGTGGGAGAAAAGGTTTAATTGTTGTAAATGATCCTTCTTCGCTAAAGAGTTGTTTTCGGATGCTTGTTGCGCTTGCAATATGTTGGTCATTAAATGTTTCATCATGATAATGAGAGGCAAATCTTTTTATAGTTTGAGCTTGTATAGAGCTATTTTGTGACAGAATTGCTTTCATATATTGGAAGCCTAAAATATTATTTGGTTGTGACATATCTATGTTTTTTTCAGATGTTAAAATGTGTGAGAAAGCATCCGATGTTGCTTTTGCATAACTATTACCAGCGTCCATGAATTGTTTTACAAGGTAGTTAAAAGTCTCTTCTTCGTTTTTTTGTACGGAGATGGTATTATAAAAATTTTCGATTTGTCCATCCTCACTACCGAAACAAATTTCAGAAACACGTAGGGCATTTAAAATGGAAATAGCACCATTTGCGAAGGTTTCAGCCTTTTGTGTTGCAAAGACGTATGGAAGCTCTACAACAAGGTCTACGCCGTTTGCTAAGGCCATTTTAGTGCGATACCATTTGGAAATGAGTGCGGGCTCACCACGCTGTAAAAAAGGACCACTCATAACGGCAATTATTATATCAGATTGTGTTAACTTTTTTGTCTGTTGCACATGATAAAGATGACCGTTATGAAAAGGGTTATATTCAACAACAATACCACCAGCTTTTATGGTAATCTCTCCTTTCGATGTAGCATCTTTTTGAAAAACGTGATACTCTATATATTATTTACTATGATGACTTCATTATAGTGTAAAGAAAAAACATTGACAAATATAAAATGGCTAGCTATAATTTTGTTTGTTGCCTTGAGGTGATATGATATGAAATGGTCCATCCATCAATTGAATAAATTGAGAAATAAAGGATTGACATTGGATGAGATGGTAGATGTAAGTGAGCTAAAAGAGGTCGAGAAAGATATTCGTGAAATTAATCCTGTTCATGTAACGGGAAGAGTTGATTTTGGCTCCGGTAAGTTTACGTTTCATCTACATATAACTGGAAGCATGGTTTTACCATGTTCTCGCTCTTTAGTAGATGTGACATTACCATTTGACATTAAAACAACTGAGGTGTTCCAAACTTCACAAGAAGAATTTGAAACTGAAGCTGAAATTCATTCTTTAGAAGGAGAAGTACTTGACTTACTGCCCGTAATCAAGGAAAATATACTTTTGGAGATTCCAATGCAAATTTTCAGTGATGATGTTTCTGGTGGAGCACCGACGCAAGGTCAAGACTGGCAAGTGATTTCGGAAGAAGACAAAGAAAAGACTGTTGATCCAAGATTGGCAGGACTTGCAAAGTTTTTTGACAAATAATCGGAAGACTGGTTCAGGCCTTCATATGAAAATAACTATTTCTTTTAAGGAGGTGGGAAGAATGGCTGTACCTTTTAGAAGAACTTCTAAAACAGTAAAAAGAAAGCGTCGTACGCATTTCAAATTATCAGTACCTGGTATGGTAGAGTGCCCAAGCTGTGGTGAAGCGAAATTAGCTCACCGTGTATGTAAAGCATGCGGTACTTACAAAGGTAAAGAAGTAATCAGCAAGTAATTGCGGGAAAATAAACGCAGAAGATATCTTCTGCGTTTATTTTTTTTTGTCTTAATCTTTAGTTGTTGTATTCTATCTTTTCTAGTAACTGCATATGCTTAATAAAAAATGCATAGGGAGGACTAGAGAGATGGCGACAACAAGACAAGATGCTTGGACTGATGATGAAGATTTGCTTCTGGCAGAAGTAGTACTCCGGCATATTCGAGAAGGTGGAACACAACTTTCTGCCTTTAAGGAAGTGGGGAAAAATTTATCTCGTACACCAGCAGCATGTGGGTTTAGATGGAATTCTTACGTAAGAAAGCAATATAAAGAACGTATTGAGGAAGCAAAGCAACTTCGTAAAGTAGAAAATTATGAAGTGAAAGAGACAAAGGTGTTAGAACCTACGTCAATTACGTTGAATGATGTTATTGATTTCTTGCAAAATTATAAAGATGAAAACTCTTTAACGGTGTTGCAACAACAAGTTGAATCATTACAAACAGAAAGAGAGCGTCTTCTAGAGCGATTATCAGTATATGAAGAAGAGTATAGAACACTACTTGATTATATCGATCAAAAAAGAAGTGTAATGGTAGCGGAAAGAAACAATGCTCGCTCGAATGAGAAGTTAGAGAAGCTTAAGAAATAAAAAACAGCTGTTATACAGCTGTTTTTTTATTTCTTAAGCCGATTCTTCGTTTGTAACCGCATTCAAATTTGCTTCTGGCTGCCAAATATAAAAATCTCCATCAGTTACTGATACGGGGTTGAAATTTAATTTATCCCAAAAACCAGCTGAATGAATACGTGCTATCGTTTTAATAGGAAATTGCATTTGTTTCGCATGATTTACAAGCATTTGCCCGAATCCTTGTTTTTGAAAAGTTGGTAATACTTCAAGTTTATAAAGTTCTAGGTAGGGACCTGTAATTTCGAATGGTTCTCCACCGTTTCTTTTCATATATAGACTCATACGTGCGATTAGTGATCCGCCATAATAAATACCGTAAAATGGAGATTCACTGTCGTTTTCAATAATGTTTGCTTGTAATTCTTCCAGCATAGATAGTTCCTGGGCTCCGCACCCTTTAAATTTTTTGAATTCATCTAACGTTTTATAATTGATGAGCAAGCGCTCAACTTTTGGGAATCCCATTACATCACATCCTTTTCTTGTCTCGTTGAATGCAGAAAAGTAAAAATATTTATAATAATAGTATAACTCATTTTTTTATTTTTATGAAGAAGATAGTATATTTCTTTTTTTATTTTTTTGAGGATTTGCTAAACTAAGAGTAGAAGCGTATTAATAGGTGGTACATACATAGTGAAAAATGAGAGTATATTTGTTGGGCAGAGGACAGCGGAATTATAGGGCGTACTCAGGTGCTTTAAAAAGATATAAAGGGGGGGAAGGCAAGGGCACTTAGTGTGAATTCCTTGTGTGAAAATGAAAATTGGAATTGTCGGACCAGGTGCTATTGGTCTATTGTATACATTTTATTTACAAAAAAATAACCAAGATGTTACGTTGTTTACAAGAACAGCTAAGCAAGCTGAAGAATTAAATGAAACAGGTGTAACTTGTATTAGAGATGGAAGATGTGAAACAGTATATCCATCTGTTTTACCGATAGAAAGTATGGTAGCGCAAAATTTAGATTATATATTTATTGCTGTGAAGCAATATCATATAGATGACGTACTACCGTTTGTGGAAGGGGCATCATCATTAATCTTTTTGCAAAACGGAATGTCGCATCTTCAAAAGATGCTGAACATAGGGAGTAAAAATATAGCTGTTGGTATTGTAGAACATGGTGCGAAAAAAGAGGGAGGGCATATCGTTCATCATACTGGGATAGGGATAACAAAATTTGGAGTGGTTTGTGGTCAATCTATACATTTGAAAAAAATATTCAATTATTTTCCTTTTGCTTATTTTCCAGTTCAAATAGAAACGGATTGGGAAGAGATTATGCATAAAAAATTAGTAGTAAATGTATGTATCAATCCGTTGACAGCACTATTGGGAGTTAAGAATGGTGAATTAATCACGAATCGTTTTTTTTATCAAATGATGGAGCAAGTGTTTCAGGAGGCAGCATTTCTTATTAGAGGAGAAAAAGAAATGGTATGGCAAATGGTACGAAATGTGTGTGAAGGAACGTCTCGTAATACATCTTCTATGCTAGCGGATGTAAGAGCGAGTAGACAGACGGAAATTAATGCGATTGTTGGATATGTATTAGAAGAAGCTAAGAAACAGCAACGACCAGTTCCGACACTTCAATTTTTGTTCGATGCAATAAAAGGTTTAGAAACAAGAGTATAAGTGTTATTCTTTGCTTTTACGTGAAACATTGACTACAATGTGGATTGGTGAGAGAACTGGATACGAAAGGAAGAATTATATGGAGATAAAAGAAATCTCTGTTCCGCAACAAGGTATTGTAGCGGACTATATGAACGGTAAAAAAGAGATACAGTCATGTTTTGATTATATGTTAACAGAAGATGCTTTTAAACAACGTTTACATGATTTGCGTGAAAGGGAGTTTTTCCGCCAAGATTTAGTAGCGCATTTATTAGAATATAATACAAAATTACAAGCGGGAGAATCTACACTTCAAAATGTAAAAGCGCTTGGAGATGAAAATACATATGTTGTTATAGCTGGACAACAAGCGGGGTTATTAACTGGACCGCTTTATACAATTCATAAAGTTATTTCAATTTTACAGCTTGCAAAGGAAAAGGAAGAAAGTTTAGGAGTTAAAGTTGTCCCTGTCTTCTGGATTGCGGGTGAAGACCATGATATGGATGAGATTAATCATACTTTTGTAGCGAAAAATAAAAAGATGAAAAAAACTATTTTTTATGACCGTAATCCGAAAAAGGCAAGTGCTTCTGAGTCTGAACTTTCTGTTGAAGATTGTAGAAATTGGATTGAAGAGATTTTTAAAACATACCCAGAAACAAATTTTACAAAAGATGTATTAAAATTTGTTGATGATGCTTTGAAAAAATCGAATACGTATGTAGATTTCTTTGCTCATCTTATTACGAAAATCTTTGCTAATTCTGGTTTAATCCTTGTTGATTCACATCATCCTGAATTAAGAAAGTTAGAAATTCCATTTTTCAAGCGAATTATAAGTAAGTATAAAGAGGTACAAGAGGGCCTTCGTAATCAGCAGGAAGTAATTAAAGAACTAGGATACAAACCGATTATTGAAACGAAGTCTCATGCAGTGCATATATTCATGGAAATAGATAATGAACGAGTATTGCTTGAAGAGCATCAAGGTAAGTTTGTTGGAAAGGATGGGGCGCATTCCTTTTCATACGAAGAGTTGATTGAAGAGATGGAGAGAAATCCGGCACGTTTTAGTAATAATGTTGTAACACGTCCTCTTATGCAAGAGTATGTATTTCCTACGCTCGCATTTATTGGAGGTCCAGGGGAATTAGCTTATTGGAGTGAATTACAACAAGTATTCCATACTGCCGGTTTTCAAATGCCACCTGTCGTTCCTCGTCTTACAATTACTTATGTGGAGAGAGATATAGCGACAGATTTATTCGATCTGCAATTGAGAGAAATTGATCCGTTTTTAAATGATGTCGATAAACTGCGTGAAAACTGGTTGTCTAATCAAATAGAGGAACCGATTGATGATCATTTTGAAAAGGCGAAAAAAGAAATTGCCGATATTCATACATCTTTACAGCAATTTGTAAAGAAAATAGAGCCAGGGTTAGGTGCGTTTGCAGGGAAAAACGAATTGAAAATTAATGAACAAATTGAACTGTTGGAAAGAATGTTGAAAAGAAATGTTGAGAAAAAGTATGAGGTTCAGCTAAATAAATTCCGCCGTATACAATTCGCACTTCGTCCATTAGGTGCACCGCAAGAACGTGTGTGGAATGTATGTTATTATTTAAATCAGTTTGGTTTGGATTTCGTTGATCGTGTAATGGAAAACCCTTTTTCTTGGGATGGAAAACATCATGTTATAAAACTATAAAATCTTGCTCTTTGGAGCAGGATTTTATTTTTATTCCGTTGAATTTACTGTGAAGTGATTTTTTTCTGAATTATCAATCAAAAAATGTTAGATATGGCAATTGTGTTGGATACTTAAATATATGACAAAATAGCACAAAATGTAAACGTATTATTCGCTTTTTCGACAGTTTTTTATTTAAATTCCCGCAAAAGATGATAAAATTTAGTATATAATAAAAGAAAATAGCGATTTGTATAGTATGTTGCCTTTGTTGGTAAGTTAAATGAGTCGTTCTTTCGTATTATTTCATTCTCTAAGCGTGAAATATGTGTTTAGAGGAAGGGATACATTCAACATAATTAATTGGAAAAAGAGTAGGTGCAACAATGTTTAAACACGTAACAGTGCTTTTAAAGGAAACAGTAGACGGCTTAGATATAAAGCCAGATGGTACATATGTAGATTGTACACTGGGGGGAGGAGGACATAGTTCTTATTTATTATCCCAATTAACCGAAGGTGGAAAATTAATAGCGTTTGATCAAGATGAGATAGCGATTCAAAACGCGAAAGAAAAGTTCTCTTCATACGGTGAACAGTTTATAACAGTAAAGAGTAACTTCCGTTATTTAGCTGAAAAACTGCAGGAAATAGGTATAACAGAAGTAGATGGTATTTTATTTGATTTAGGTGTTTCATCCCCACAATTAGATACACCAGAACGAGGCTTTAGTTATCATCATGATGCACCGCTAGATATGCGGATGGATCAAGATGCCCCATTAACAGCGTATGATGTTGTAAATAGCTGGTCATATGAACAACTTGTAAGGATTTTCTTCCAATACGGTGAAGAGAAATTTTCAAAACAAATTGCAAGAAAAATTGAAGCTTATCGTGAGAATAAAGCTATTGAAACGACAGGAGAATTAGTAGAGCTAATTAAAGAAGGTATTCCGGCTCCAGCTCGTAGAACGGGTGGGCATCCTGCTAAGCGAGTGTTTCAGGCAATTCGTATAGCTGTAAATGATGAATTAAAAGTATTTGAAGAAGCATTGGAATCTGCTATTGAGATGGTTAAGCCAGGTGGAAGAGTTAGTGTTATAACATTCCATTCATTAGAAGATCGTATTTGTAAAACAACGTTTAAGCGAAATAGTACAACGCCACAATTGCCGCCAGGATTACCGATTATTCCTGATGAATTTAAGCCGAAATTAAAGCTTATTACAAGAAAACCGATTTTACCTTCTGATATAGAGCTAGAAGAAAATAATCGTGCGCGTTCTGCGAAGTTGAGAATCGCTGAAAAACGATAAAAGGGAGAGAGAGGTATGACTAATTTAGCTGTAAAGTACAAACAACAAGCGCAAGAAGAGGTGCAAATTCAAACGCCCCCACAGCAGATGGCTAAGCCGAAGGTTAAAGCGAAAATTACAAGAATCGAAAAACTGTTGTATGTAGCGTTTATTGGCTTTTTATTGTATGCCTGTGTCGCGTTTATTGGAAATAAAGCAGGCCTTTATCAAGTTAATGTAGAAGCAGCGACGATAGAAGAAAAAATTGTACAGCAGCAAAAAGAAAATCAAGAATTACAAGCTGAAGTAGAGAAGTTAAGTCGCTATGAACGAATCGCTGAAGTTGCAAAAAAACACGGGCTAGAAATTAATGCGAATAATGTGAAAGGCCTCAAATAAGGCAATAGGTGTGAAGGAACGATGAAGAAGAATATGACTAAATTTCATACCAATAAGGGAGCAGGTTATTTTATGATATTTTTCCTCCTGCTCTTTTTGCTGTTATTAGCCCGATTTTTTTACATACAATCAACAGGAACAGTTCATAATCAGGATTTAGATGCACTTGCTAAACAAAAGCATAGTAAAAAAGGAGTTCTTGAAGCGAACCGAGGAACCATTTATGATCAAAACGGTCATGTGTTAGCGCAAGACGCAAACTCTTACAAAATGGTAGCTGCACTAAAAGGTGCTAACTCAGTTGAGAATAAAGAAGATACTGCAAAGAAAATTGCAGGAGTACTTGGAAAAGGCGAAGAGGATATTTTAGCTTCTTTAAATAAGGAAGGTAGAAGTCAAGTCGAATTTGGAACGTTAGGCAAGGATTTGACGAAAGAAAAGAAAGAACAAATAGAAGCGTTGAAGTTGCCGGGGATATCTTTTATTACAGAAAATGCAAGGGTGTATCCAAACGGTGATTTTGCATCTTACGTTATAGGTCATGCAAAACCAAATGAGAATGGAACCTCGGTAGGTCAATTTGGCATAGAGAAAAGCTTGGATAAATACTTAAGTGCCTCGAACGGAGAAGTAGCATATACAGGTGATCGTAAAGGTGTGTCCCTTGATGGGGGAAAAGTTAATGTAAAGGCACCTAAAAATGGAGATAACGCTTATTTAACAATCGATCAACGTGTCCAAAGTTATTTAGAAGACGCGATGAAAGCAGCAAGTAAGCAATATGAGCCAGAAAGTTTAATAGGGATTGTTGCAGATCCGAAAACTGGGAAAATATTAGCGATGTCTACTAAACCTAGTTATGACCCTAATGATCGTCAAATTAAATATTTCTTCAATGACGCGATTGCCAATGCATTTGAACCTGGATCAACAATGAAAATTTTCACGTTAGCGGCAGCTATTAATGAAGGTGTGTACAAAGGCCAAGATTATTATCAGTCCGGGACATATCAAGTTGGAAATAGGAAAATAAAAGATCATAACGGTGGTGCTGGTTGGGGCTCTATCACGTTTGATGAAGGGGTAGAGCGTTCTTCAAACGTAGCGTTTGCAATTTTAGGAGATCAAAAACTTGGTCCAGAACGTTTCCGAAAATATATTCATAGTTTTGGATTAGATGAAAAAACGAACATTGATTTATCAGGTGAAGGATCGAATACAATTTTATTTGATCAGCAAATACAACAAGTGACAACAGCTTTTGGACAAGGTTCCACTGTAACACCAATTCAGCTTGTACAAGCTGCAACGGCCATTGCAAATGATGGGAAAATGATGAAACCTTATGCAATTGATAAAATTGTAGATCCGATAACAGACAAAGTAAAATTAGAACATAAGCCAGAAGAAGTAGGAAAACCTGTTACAAAGGAAACAGCAGCGCAAGTAAGACAATTATTAGAACGTGTTGTGACATCTCCGAAAGGTACAGGGACAGCTTATAAAATTGATGGATATTCAGTTGGTGGTAAAACAGGTACAGCGCAAATTCCGGATGGAAAAGGCGGCTATATGACAGGGAGACAGAATTATATATTCTCATTCTTAGGTATGGCACCAATGGACGATCCACAACTTGTTGTGTATGTAGCTGTTAAACAGCCTAAATTAAAAGATGATGAGAACGGTGCACAACCGTTAGCTGATATTTTTAAATATGTAACAAAAAATAGTTTAGAGTATTTAAAGATTAAGCCAAATGAAGTGAAAGATCCGAAAAAACATCTGAAAGAACAACAAACTACTGTTCCGGATGTAAATGGTAAAACGATGGCTGAAGCGGGGAAAGCGATTGATAAAGCAAAACTTCGTCCAATCGTACTAGGTGAAGGGAAAGTACAGCAACAAGTACCAAAAGCGACTGAACAAACATTAAAAGGCGACCGAGTCTTCTTGGTAGGAGATAAGCCTACAATGCCAAATATACAAGGATGGGCACTGCGTGATGTTATGAATTTAGCGAAGACATTACAGCTTAACTTGAAACCTTCTGGTACAGGATACGTAACAGAACAAAGTGTGGCGGAAGGAACATTATTACAACCTGGTACAGAATTAGGTGTCACACTCGTACCGCCACTCGAACCACAGCAAGAAGCAGAAAAGCCGTAATGGTAAAAGAGAATAAGTTCTAATTAAATAAGTACAAGCATATATTGGAACAAGCTAGGCGTAAGGGAGGCTTGTTCCAATATGCGTGTATCAAATGTAACAGTTAGAAAACGACTTATTTTTATACTTATATCAGGTATACTTATTTTCACGATTATCGATATTCGTCTTGGATATGTGCAATTTTTTCTTGGGAATATGTTAACGGATCGTGCGAAAGATTCATGGAGTCGTAATATTACTTTTGAACCCGAACGTGGGAAAATTTTAGACCGAAATGGTGTGGAACTTGCCACGAATAAAAGTGCTCCAACTGTCTTTGTTGTACCGAGGCAAATTGAAAAACCAGCGGAGACTGCAGAGAAGTTAGCTGCAGTATTAGGTGTGGAAAAAGATGAGATTTATAAAAGGATTACAAAAAAAGAATCGATTGTAAGGTTAGATAAAGGCGGAAGGAAAATATCACATGACAAAGCGAAAGAAGTACGAGGATTAAGTCTGAAGGGCGTGTATATCGCAGAGGATTCTATCCGGTACTATCCATTTGGAAACTTTTTATCACATGTATTAGGTTTTGCAGGTAGCGATAACCAAGGTCTTATGGGACTAGAAAAATATTATGATAAAGAGCTAAATGGGGACAAAGGTCATGTGCGTTTTTTTGCAGATGCGAAAGGACAAAGGATGCCTAATGTTGGTGATGATTTCAAAAAGCCAGAAGCCGGTTTAAATTTAGGATTAACAATCGATGCGCGTATTACAAGGATTATGGAAAGAGAAATGAATATTGCGGAGTCAACTTATAATCCTGACGGTATGATTGCGATTGCAATGAACCCTAAAAATGGTGAAGTTTTAGGGATGTCTAGTCGACCGAGTTTTGACCCAGCGGATTTTCAAAGTGTCTCTCCAGAAGTGTATAACAGAAATCTACCTGTATGGAGTACGTATGAGCCTGGTTCAACATTTAAGATCATTACATTAGCTGCAGCATTGAATGAAAATTTAGTAGACTTAGAGAAGGATACGTTTTATGATGATGGAGCAGCTGAAGTAGGTGGAGCTAGATTGAAATGCTGGAAAGCAGGAGGTCATGGCAGTCAAACGTTTTTAGAAGTCGTTCAAAACTCATGTAACCCGGGATTTATTGAACTTGGTGATCGCCTTGGTAAAGACCGATTATTTAAATACATTCGTAATTTTGGTTTTGGGCAGAAGACTGGAATTGACTTGCAAGGTGAAGGCAGTGGGATTTTATTTAATTTAGATAAAGTTGGTCCAGTAGAGCAAGCAACAACTTCATTCGGCCAAGGAGTTTCTGTTACGCCGATTCAACAAGTAGCAGCTGTAGCGGCGGCTGTAAATGGTGGAACATTGTATCAGCCGTATATAGCTAAGGAGTTTATTGATCCGAAAAATAATCAAGTTGTTAGTAAAAAGACACCTGTTGAGAAAAGAAAAGTTATTTCCAAGGAAACTTCAGAAAAAGTTCGTTATGCATTAGAGAATGTTGTAGCGAAAGGTTCTGGTAAAGGTGCTTATATTGATGGATATCGCGTAGGTGGAAAAACGGGTACTGCTCAAAAGGTGAAGGATGGTAAATATTTAGAGAATAATTATATAGTATCTTTTATCGGATTTGCTCCAGCGGATGATCCAGAGATTGTTGTGTATGTAGCTGTTGATAATCCAAAAGGGGTTACACAGTTTGGTGGAGTGGTAGCAGCTCCAATTGTCGGGAATATCCTTCGAGATGCGCTTCCTGTTATGGGAGTGAAACCGAGAAAAGAACAAGTTGAGAAAGAATATAAATGGGGCGATACACCAACTGTGGAAGTTCCGAATTTAATTGGAATGAAAAAGAAAGACTTACAAACACAACTCGTCGATTTGAAACTTGATATAAGTGGAGATGGAGAGAAAGTAATTAAACAATCACCAGAAGCGGGAGCTAAAGTAAAAGAAGGCTCAAAAATTAGAATTTACTTCGGGAATTAAAGGTAACATAGTACGTTTTATGGTACAATTGGTGGAAGTGAGTTCTTTATAGAACAGTTGCTTAATTTGAGACAGTAAGTGTCTCATTCATAAATAGGTCAGTAGCACTTACCTCCTTATATAGGAGGTAATGTGTTGCTTACTAAAAAAAGATAAATAAACAATGTAGAGAGGGTTTAGTGAAATGAAGTTGCATACACTTGTATCATGTTTGCATGATTTTCCAGTTGTTCCAAAAGAAAATCCAGAAATCACATCTATAGAAGCTGATTCACGTAAAGTGAAAGAGGGAAGCTTATTTGTATGTATGAAAGGATATACGGTTGATAGCCATGATTTTGCTAAGCAAGCAGCGGCACAAGGAGCGGCTGCTATTGTTGCGGAAAGACCAATTGATGTTGACGTTCCAGTTGTACTTGTGAAAAATACTTTTCGTTCGTTAGCGGTTTTAGCTGATTATTTTTATGGTCAACCGACACACAAGTTACATTTAATCGGAATTACAGGTACAAATGGAAAGACAACAACATCGCATATTATGGATGAGATTATGCGAGCACATGGTCATAAAACAGGGCTAATTGGAACGATTAATATGAAAATCGGTGATGAAACATTTGAGGTGAAAAATACAACACCAGATGCACTAACACTTCAACAGACGTTTTCAAAAATGGTTGAACAAGGTGTGGACAGCACGGTAATGGAAGTTTCGTCACATGCGTTAGATCTTGGTCGTGTACACGGATGTGATTACGATGTAGCGGTGTTTACGAATTTAACACAAGATCATTTAGACTATCATCAAACGATGGAAGAATATAAACATGCAAAAGGGTTACTATTTGCACAGCTTGGCAATAGTTATAATCATAATGGCGAAAAGTACGCTGTGCTGAATAGCGATGATAATGTAACAGAAGAGTATATGAGAAGTACTGCAGCAACAGTTGTAACATATGGTATTGATACAACAAGTGACATTATGGCAAAAAATATCGTTATGACGAGTGGCGGGACTACATTTACGCTTGTCACACCATATGAAAGTGTAAATGTTACGATGAAATTAATAGGTAAATTTAATGTATATAACGTACTTGCAGCAACAGCAGCAGGACTTGTTTCGGGTGTGAAATTAGAAACAATCATTGCTGTTATAAAAGAACTAGCTGGGGTTCCAGGGCGTTTTGAAGTTGTTGATGGAGGACAAAATTATACAGTTATTGTTGATTACGCACATACGCCGGATAGTTTAGAAAATGTATTAAAAACTGCAAAACAATTTGCAAAAGGTGATGTGTATTGTATCGTTGGTTGTGGCGGCGATAGGGACCGAACGAAGAGACCGATAATGGCAAGTGTTGCAACAAAATATGCAACTCATGCAATTTACACATCAGATAATCCAAGAAGTGAAGATCCAGCGGCTATTTTAGATGATATGGTACATGGTGCAAGTGGGAAAAATTATGAAGTGATTATTGATAGAAAAGAAGCGATACACCATGCAATCACTAAAGCGAAAGCAGATGATATCATTATTATTGCTGGTAAGGGTCATGAAACGTATCAAATTATTGGTAAAGAAGTTCATCATTTTGATGATCGTGAAGTTGCTAAAGAAGCAATTAAAGGGCGTTTAAGCAACGAAGAGTAACAACGTGAGAGGAGGACTACATGTGCTTGAGCAAGGTTTATTAGTAACGGCTGGGGTAGCATTCTTAATTTCTGTTGCCCTTTCGCCATTGTTTATTCCATTTTTAAGAAAATTAAAGTTCGGACAGAGTATTCGTGATGAAGGACCAAAGTCACATCAAAAAAAATCAGGGACACCAACAATGGGTGGTATCGTCATATACGTATCTATGATGGTAACTTCACTTATTATGGCGATTAAGTTTAATTATTTAGGTGCAGAGGTTTCGTTATTACTATTAGTGACGTTTGGTTACGGATTGATTGGATTTTTAGATGACTACATAAAGGTAGTTAAGAAGAGAAATCTTGGTTTAACATCAAAACAAAAATTAGTAGGTCAGCTTGTTATTGCTATTGCATTCTTTTTAATTGGAAAAGGGCAAGCGTTCCACACATACATCATGATTCCGGGAACGGATGTTAAGTTTGAATTAGGTTGGGCGTATTTCGTACTTGTACTATTTATGCTTATTGGTGGATCAAATGCAGTTAACTTAACTGACGGTTTAGATGGTTTATTATCAGGAACAGCTGCTATTGCATTTGGAGCATTTAGTATTATTGCTGTGGCACAAGAGCAATTTGGAGTGGCGATATTCTGTATGGCAGTTGTAGGAGCTGTACTTGGATTTTTAGTATTCAATGCGAATCCAGCAAAAGTGTTTATGGGAGATACAGGTTCATTAGCTTTAGGTGGAGCCATTGCAGCTGTAGCGATTTTATTAAAACAAGAATTGCTACTTGTAATTATCGGCGGAGTATTCGTAATGGAAACTTTATCGGTTATCATTCAGGTCATTTCATTTAAAACAACAGGAAAACGTGTCTTTAAAATGAGTCCATTACACCATCATTATGAATTATGTGGTTGGTCAGAGTGGCGTGTTGTTGTGACGTTTTGGTCTGCAGGATTTTTATTAGCTGTGTTAGGAATTTATATCGGGGTGTGGATGTAATTGAAAACTGTAACTGAATTTCAAAATAAGAATATTCTTGTATTAGGCATTGCAAAAAGTGGTTATGCAGCAGCTACATTGTTACAAAAGTTAGGGGCAAATGTTATTGTAAATGACGGAAAGCCTTTAGCAGAGAATGTACTTGCTGCAGAATTACAAGCAAAAGGAATGGACGTTGTATGCGGTGGTCATCCTTTAGAATTATTAGAGAGAAATATTTCTCTTGTAGTAAAAAATCCAGGAATCCCGTATTCTAATCCAATATTAGTTGCTGCGAAAGAAAAGCAAATTCCGATTGTTACGGAAGTTGAATTAGCATATCGTATTTCAGAAGCACCATTTGTTGGGATTACGGGGTCTAACGGTAAAACGACGACGACAATGCTGACATTTGAAATGCTAAAAGAAGGACAAAAGCATCCTGTAATTGCAGGGAACATTGGCACTGTAGCGTGTGAAGTAGCACAGGATGCAAAAGAAAATGAAGTTGTAGTTACAGAACTTTCATCATTTCAATTGATGGGAGTAGAATTGTTCCAACCTAAAATTGCTGCGTTTTTAAATTTATTTGAGGCCCACTTAGATTATCATGGGACGAAGAAAGAATATGGTTTAGCGAAAGCAAATATTTTTAAAAACCAAACAGAAAATGATTATAGTGTAATAAATGCGGATGATGCAGATGTGATGGCTTTGTCTGCGTATTCTAAAGGTCAAAAAATCCTGTTTTCGACAACGAAAGAAATTGAAGATGGCGCGTGTATAAAAGATAACGCTCTTTATTTCAAAGGTGAAAAAGTTGTTGAAGTAAGCGATATCGTTTTACCTGGTCAACATAATTTAGAAAATATTTTAGCTGCGATGAGTATTGCGAAATTATTAGGTACTTCTAATGAAGCAATTACGGTCGTGTTAAAACGTTTTACGGGTGTAAAACATCGTTTAGAATATGTAACAACGATTAACAACCGTAAGTTTTATAATGATTCAAAAGCAACGAATATGTTAGCGACTGAGAAAGCACTATCTGCGTTTACACAACCGATTGTGTTACTAGCAGGTGGGCTTGATCGCGGAAATGAATTCGATGATTTAATTCCGTATTTCAAAAATGTAAAAGCGATTGTAACATTTGGACAAACAGCTCCTAAACTAGTAAGAGCGGCAGAAAAAGCGGGATTAGATATAATTGAAAGTGTCGATACTTTAGATGAAGCAGTGGTGAAAGCTTATGCTCATTCTAAAGATGGCGATGTTGTTCTTCTTTCTCCAGCGTGTGCAAGCTGGGATCAATTTAAAACATTTGAAGAAAGAGGAGACATTTTTATACAAGCTGTGCATAAACTTATATAAAGTAAATCAAAACATCAGTAGGCTAACACCTACTGATGTTTTGTTACATAGGGCAAAAGGTTCTGCCTAAAGAGGTGGTGTTTGTGGGTAATGAAGAAAACGCCTGATTTTATTCTCATCATCGTAACACTTTCATTGTTGACAATCGGAATGATTATGGTTTATAGTGCGAGTGCAGTTTGGGCCTCTTATAAAATGGGGGACTCATTCTTTTTTGCAAAAAGACAATTACTGTTTGCGGGTCTTGGTGTAGTAGCTATGTTTTTTATTATGAAAATTGATTATTGGGTGTGGCGTACGTATTCAAAAGTGATTTTGCTAGTTTGCTTCATTCTTCTTATTCTCGTTCTTATTCCTGGAGTAGGTCTTGTTCGAGGAGGAGCACGAAGTTGGATTGGAATCGGAGCATTTTCGATTCAACCGTCAGAATTTATGAAGTTTGCGATGATTATTTTCTTGGCAAAGTTTTTAGCAGAACGGCAAAAATTGATTACATCTTTTAAACGTGGTTTATTACCGGCCCTTAGTTTTGTGTTTCTTGCTTTTGGGATGATTATGTTACAGCCAGACCTTGGGACAGGAACGGTAATGGTTGGGACATGTATCATTATGATATTCATTTCGGGAGCGAGAGTCTTTCACTTTGCAATGTTTGGTTTGATTGGTGTAGCAGGATTTGTAGGGTTAATTGCATCAGCACCGTATCGAATGAAACGCATTACATCATATTTAGATCCGTGGTCAGATCCGCTCGGGAGTGGATTTCAAATTATCCAATCATTACTTGCAATTGGACCTGGTGGATTATTTGGGCTTGGACTTGGACAAAGTAGACAAAAATTTCTTTATTTACCTGAACCACAAACTGACTTTATATTTGCGATCTTATCCGAGGAATTAGGTTTTATTGGTGGTTCATTTGTGTTATTATTATTTAGTCTATTATTATGGCGCGGGATTCGTATCGCATTAGGAGCGCCAGATTTATATGGTACGTTTTTAGCAGTAGGTATTGTGGCGATGATTGCGATTCAAGTAATGATTAATGTTGGTGTTGTAACAGGACTGATGCCTGTTACGGGTATTACCTTGCCGTTTTTAAGTTATGGTGGATCAAGTTTGACATTAATGTTAATGGCAGTAGGTGTATTATTAAATATAAGTCGCCATTCTCGCTACTAAACCCTGTTTATAAGACAGGGTTTTTCGTATGTGTGTAAAAATGCAATATGTATATAGAAATAAGTATAATGGAAATAAGAAAAGAGAAGCGGAGGAGTTAGTAGTGCGTGTATTAGTGAGTGGTGGGGGTACTGGTGGTCATATTTATCCAGCTCTTGCTTTAATTAGAGAAATAAAAAAGTTAAATCCAGAAGCGAGATTTTTATATATTGGTACGGAAAATGGACTAGAGAGTACAATCGTTCCAAAAGCAGGTATACCATTTCAATCTATTGTTATAAGTGGATTTAAACGAAAAATATCATTAGATAATGTGAAAACAGTAATGCGTTTTCTAAAAGGTGTACAGGATAGTAAACGATACATTCGTCGTTTTAATCCGGATATCGTAATTGGAACGGGTGGATATGTATGTGGACCAGTTGTATACGCTGCAGCCAAATTAGGTATTCCAACTATTGTACATGAACAAAATAGTGTACCAGGTGTAACGAACAAGTTTTTAAGCCGTTATGTTGATAAAGTTGCTGTTTGTTTTGAAGCAGCTATAGAGCATTTTCCAGAGTCAAAAGTGGTAATGACAGGTAATCCACGAGCATCAGAGGTAATGGATCAAAATGGAATGAAGGGGAAACGTTCAGTTGGGCTTTCTCTTCCTAAAAAGTCTGTACTTATATTTGGTGGAAGTCGTGGGGCTAGACCGATTAACGATGCCTTCGTTGAAGCAATTGAACAGTTTGGGAACAAAAGCTACGAAATACTATATGTAACGGGTGAAGTACATTATGATAAAGTGATGGAAGCCGTGAAGCAAAAAGGGAACCCAAGCAATGTTATTATTAAGCCGTTCATTCATAATATGCCAGAGGTACTAACTGGTGTAGACCTTGTTGTTTCAAGGGCTGGGGCAACAACACTTGCAGAATTAACAGCGTTAGGAAAACCAAGTGTGTTAATACCGAGTCCGTATGTAACAAATAATCACCAGGAAAAAAATGCACGTTCAGTTGTTGATAAAGGAGCGGCAAAAATGTTACTTGAAAAAGATTTAACAGCTGAAACGCTTATTCGTGATATTGATGAGATTTTATTGAATGCACAAACATTACAAAATATGAAGCTAGCGGCTAAGCAACTAGGTATTCCAGATGCAGCAAATAAGCTGTATGAAGTAATGAATAAGCTTGTAAAAAAATAAAGTGAGGCTTTAATCAGTGGGGAGTGATTCTCTCTCGTTGATTATTATCTTTCACTAATAGGATGTTTACTGACATCCTGATTCCGCCGAATTTTGATTTAGGAGCTGTACTGCCCGTAAATAGAGGGATAACGTTAGGTGAACGCCCTGCATATTATTGTCATAAGGAGACTTAATATGGGGGAGATTGTCTATGGAACAATTAGTAAATGAGCTTATAGAAGCAGACGTTGGTCGTGTTTTAGTTAACGAGCCGTTAGCACGTTATACAACTATGAAAATAGGTGGACCAGCGGATATTTTAATTGTGCCAAAGCATGTAGCCGGTATTGAAAAAACATTACAGTTAGTAAAGCAATACAAAACGAAGTGGACTGTAATTGGTCGCGGTTCAAACCTTCTTGTATCTGATCAAGGCATAGAAGGTGTTGTTATTCGTTTAGGAGAAGGATTAGATCACTTAGAGGTCGAAAAACATAAGGTAAGAGTTGGTAGTGGATATCCTCTTATTAAATTGTCAACTTTACTTAGTCGTCAAGGGTTAGCTGGATTGGAGTTTGCGAGCGGTATTCCAGGAAGTGTCGGTGGTGCAGTATACATGAATGCAGGTGCACATAAATCGGATATATCGAGTGTATTATCGAAGGCTCTCATTCTGTTTGAAGACGGTACACTTGACTGGTTAACGAATAAAGAACTGGAGTTTTCTTATCGGGCATCTGTATTGCAAACGAAACGTCCTGGTATTGTTTTAGAGGCGGTGTTTCAATTACAGGCGGGAAAACGTGAAGAAATTGTACGTAGTATGCAAAATAATAAAGATTACCGCCGTGAAACGCAACCATGGAATCACCCGTGTGCAGGAAGTGTATTTCGGAATCCAATCCCACATTTTGCAGGAGATTTAGTGGAAAAAGCAGGGCTTCGTGGTTATAGGATTGGTGGAGCTCAAATTTCTGAAATGCATGGCAATTTTATTGTTAATACCGGGGGAGCTTCAGCGCAAGATGTATTGTCTTTAATTGAATTAATAAAACATACAATTAAGGATAAATTTGATGTAGATATGCACACAGAAGTAGAAATCATTGGAAGATAACGGTTATTCGTTCCGCTCATTATCATTTATGTTATAATAAGAAGATAAGAACGGCATGAGGAACATGCCGTTCTTTATGTTACATAGGGGGATCGTACATGAATAATAGTAAAGTGATTAAACTACAAGATCGTGTACCAAAATTGAAAAATCAAAAGAAAAAAAACAAAAAAAATGTTAATCATCGATTGATTTTATACATATCAATTTTATTTTTATTAGTGCTCTTTTTAATTTATTTTCGGTCTCCGCTTAGTAATATAAAAAAGATTAGTGTGTTTGGAAATCACTATATGACGGATGAGCAAGTAATGAAGGATTCAGGCGTGACATATGATACAAGTTATTTCCGAGTGACAGCACATAAAGCTGAAGAAAACTTAACGAAGCGAAAAGAAATTAAAGCAGTAAATGTAAAAAAACGTTTTCCAAACAAGATTGATATTCATATCGAAGAATATTTAACGATTGGTTATATAAATAAAGAGGGAAAATTACAACCGTTATTAGAAAATGGAAAAACGCTTGATGTACTACCTAATGGAAAACTTCCTGTTGCAGCACCGATTTTTGAACCTTTTAAAGAAGAGAAAATGAAGGAGTTAATCGCTGAACTAGAAAAATTAACACCAGCTATTTTAAAATCTATTTCGGAGATTCGCTATTCACCAACGAATGCGAATGAAGATCATCTTACTTTATATATGAATGAAGGTTATGAAGTGAGCACTACGATTCAAAATTTCGCAAAACGTATGGAAGCCTATCCACTTATTTTAAAAACAATTGAGCCAGGTAAGAAGGTATTAATTGACTTAGAAGTAGGTGCATATACGAAAGAATTAGGTGCGGAAGAAAAAAAAGAATAGAATGGTAGTTTTCGTTGCTTATAGCAGAAAAAACGAAACGAATGTTCTATTATATGTATACGAATTTAGAAGAATGGTTCATTTGATGAAAAATATGTAAAAATTCTTAGATTCATACTAGTATTGGTACAAGTTTCACTTTTCTATGAGTACATCTTAGTGTAGACTTATACTTGGCGGTAAACTTTACACTCGAAATAGAATTATTTCAAGATAAGCAGTTATTCATAGTTTACTGCGATATTCTTAATTGAATGCTAAATAAAAATAAGAAAAATATAGGGTTAAAAAAGGGAAACGTATAAAGACGTTGAATATTTTTCTTATAAATAGTAAAGTTGCGATTGTTGTTCCATATATTGAGTTGTATGGTATAAATAAAGAAGGAGGTGCCAAAGAATGAACAGCAATGAAATATATGTTAGTCTTGACATCGGTACATCCAATGTTAAAGTCATCATTGGTGAAATGGTTAATGACAGCTTAAACATTATTGGTGTTGGAAATGTAAAATCAAATGGTTTAAAGAAGGGATCGATAGTTGATATAGACGAGACTGTTCGATCAATTAAAAAAGCAATTGAACAAGCTGAGCGCATGGTGGGAATCCACATTGAGCAAGTTGTAGTAGGTGTCAATGCAAACCAGGTACAGCTACTTCCTTGTCACGGAGTAGTCGCTGTTTCAAATGAAGATCGTGAAATCGGGAATGAAGATGTCTTACGCGTTCTAGATGCAGCACAAGTTGTGTCAATTGCTCCAGAACGTGAGTTTATTGATGTGGTACCTCGACAGTTCATCGTAGACGGTCTTGACGAGATTAACGATCCACGCGGGATGATCGGTGTAAGATTAGAAATGGAAGGTACACTTATTACAGGCTCGAGAACTTTACTACATAACCTACTTCGTTGTGTAGAAAAAGCAGGTCTTGAAATTGTTGATATTTGTCTTCAACCTTTAGCGGCTGCAACAGTTGCTATATCTTCAGATGAAAAAAATAGAGGAGTAGCCCTTGTTGATATGGGGGGAGGATCTACAACTTTATCTATTTTTAAAGATGGAGAGTTACAAGCGACGAGCGTATTACCATTAGGTGGAGACCATATAACGAAAGATATTGCGATTGGGTTGAAAACTTCAACAGAAAATGCAGATCAAATTAAGTTGAAATATGGACATGCTTTTTATGATACAGCATCTGAAGAAGAGATGTTTACGGTTCCTATTATGGGAAGTGATCAAACAGAACAATATTCTCAGTTGGAATTATCGGATATAATAGAGGCTCGTGTAGAGGAAATTTTAATGTTTGTTCAAGATGAAGTGCGTAAGTTAGGAGTAAAGCAAGTGGCTTCTGGTTATGTACTAACTGGCGGAATTGCTTCTATGCCAGGTGTTCTTGATCTTGCATATGATATTTTACATGAAAATGTTCGTGTAGCAACTCCTGATTATATTGGTGTGCGTGAGCCTCAATATACAAGTGGAGTTGGATTAATTAAACATTCTTATCAAAAAGCTAAATTACGTGGGAAAAATGTGCAGGAAAAGCAAGAGCATTTTGAACCAGTACCAGCACCAGCACCAACGCCGGTACAACAGCAACCCGCGAAACAAAAAACTCGTAATCAAAACAATAATAATCAAAATGATGACCGCATGATGTCAAAAGTAAAACGTGTATTCCGTTATTTATGGGATTAAAATTGGACACGAAAAATGAGGTTCTAGGGGGATTTCGACATGTTAGAGTTTGATACTACTCAAGATCAATTAGCGAATATAAAAGTTATCGGTGTCGGCGGTGGCGGAAACAATGCTGTAAACCGTATGATTGAACACGGTGTACAAGGTGTAGACTTTATCGCTGTGAACACTGATGCACAAGCATTAAATCTATCAAAAGCTGAAACAAAAATGCAAATTGGTGGAAAATTAACGCGTGGACTTGGTGCAGGCGCAAACCCTGAAGTAGGGAAAAAAGCTGCAGAAGAAAGTAAAGAACAGATCCAAGAAGCACTTCGTGGTGCGGATATGGTCTTCGTAACTGCCGGTATGGGCGGTGGAACTGGAACTGGTGCAGCTCCAGTTGTTGCTCAAGTTGCAAAAGAATTAGGTGCTTTAACAGTTGGTGTTGTAACACGTCCATTTACTTTTGAAGGACGTAAGCGTGCGACGCAAGCAGCATCTGGTATTGCAGCATTTAAAGAAAATGTAGATACTCTTATTGTAATTCCAAACGATCGCTTATTAGAGATTGTTGATAAAAATACGCCAATGTTAGAAGCATTCCGTGAAGCTGATAATGTATTACGTCAAGGTGTTCAAGGTATTTCGGATTTAATTGCAACGCCAGGTTTAATTAACTTAGACTTTGCAGACGTAAAGACAATTATGTCTAATAGAGGTTCTGCTTTAATGGGTATTGGTTCTGGTAACGGGGAAAATCGTGCTGCAGAAGCTGCGAAAAAAGCGATTTCTAGTCCATTACTAGAAACATCTATTGATGGAGCTCAAGGTGTTATCATGAACATTACGGGTGGCGCTAACTTAAGCTTATATGAAGTACAAGAAGCGGCAGATATCGTAGCTTCAGCTTCAGATCCAGAAGTAAATATGATCTTCGGTTCTGTTATTAACGAAGGATTAAAAGATGATATCGTTGTAACTGTAATTGCAACTGGTTTTGATGATAGCATTGCAACTCAACCACCAAAACCAATTATTCGTCCGAATGCGAACCACACGCAACAACAGCAACAACCAGTAGCTCAACCTTCAAAACAACGTGAAGTAAAACGTGAAATGAAGCGTGAAGAGCCAGTTGTACATGAGCGTCATTCAGATTCAGATGATATCGATATTCCAGCATTTTTACGTAACCGTCGTAGACGATAAAAAAAGGAGCTTTCATGCTCCTTTTTTGTTTTTTAAATGGAAAAGACCTGCTAAGCAGGTCTTTTTTTTATTTGGTATATTTTGTTGGTGAAAATAAGAGTATATCATTCTATGAATTTGTACTTTTATTTTTTACCGACAGATTATGTCTAGAAATCACAAAATAACAAAAAAACACCTCCGCAAATTGACACACTTTCCTATTGGATATGCATTATACTAGTCTCAACTTGAAAAAAGAGGTGAATTGTTTGGTTGTTTACGCCGACGTTGTTTGGTTGTTAAACGCCTGCATTGATTTTCTTTTGCTTTTATTAACAGCTACCGTGTTAAAAAAGAAAATCAAAAAATGGAGGCTTGTGTTAGGGGCATTTATAGGTTCAACTATTGTTATTTTTGCCTTTACTCCTTTTGCTTCTATGATGACACATCCAATTATGAAACTACTGTACTCGTTACTTATTGTGTATACAGCATTTGGGTTTACAACATTTAGAAATTATGCACAAACTGTTTTTACTTTTTACTTTGTAACCTTTATGGTTGGCGGAGGATTAATTGGAACTCATTTCTTTTTGCAAACGAATGAAATGGTAAATGGATTGGTTCAATCTCAGTCAATTTCTTACGGTGATCCAATTAGTTGGTTATTTGTTATTTTTGGTTTTCCAGTAATTTATTATTTTTCTAAAAAGCGTATTGAAAGCGTAGAGGTCACGAAAATACACTATGATCAAATTGTGAAAGTAAAAATTCAATTAGCAGAAGAAGAACTAGAACTGGCAGGTCTTATTGACAGTGGGAACCAACTTTATGACCCATTAACAAAAACACCCGTTATGATTATGCATGTTTCATCATTAGAACATTGCTTACCATCTTGGTTAACAGAACAAATTTATTCCAAAACAGAAATTCCTCAAATACCAGAAAATGATTCTGGTTGGGCGACAAAATTACGCTTAATTCCTTTCCGTGCAGTAGGAGTAGAGAGTCAATTTTTGTGGGCAATTAAGCCTGATAGTGTGCAAGTTGACCATGAAGGTAGTTCTATTGTTGTAAACAAAGTATTAATTGGATTAAATACACAACAGCTTTCTACTAATGGGGAGTATCAATGTATTGTGCATCCAAAAATGTTGATTTCACAAAAAATGGTAATCGCTTAATAATGAGAGGCGGGATAATATGATGAAATTAAAATTTTATTTAGTATACCTTTGGTATAAAGTATTGCTGAAATTAGGAATTAAGACCGATGAAATTTATTATATTGGTGGAAGTGAAGCGTTGCCACCACCGTTAACAAAAGAAGAAGAGGAAGTTCTTTTGAATAAATTGCCAAAAGGAGATCAGGCAGCAAGGTCATTACTTATTGAACGTAACTTAAGGCTCGTTGTATATATAGCAAGAAAGTTTGAAAATACAGGGATAAATATTGAAGATTTGATTAGTATAGGAACAATCGGCCTTATTAAAGCGGTAAATACATTTAATCCAGAAAAGAAAATAAAATTAGCAACATATGCATCGCGTTGTATAGAAAATGAAATTTTAATGCATTTACGTCGAAATAACAAAAATCGTTCGGAAGTTTCTTTTGATGAACCACTAAACATTGATTGGGATGGGAATGAACTGTTATTGTCTGACGTGTTAGGTACAGATGATGATATTATTACAAAAGATTTAGAAGCTACTGTAGATCGTCACCTTTTAATGAAAGCATTACACCAATTAAATGATCGTGAAAAACAAATTATGGAACTTCGGTTTGGGCTTGCTGGAGGAGAGGAAAAGACGCAAAAAGATGTGGCTGATATGCTTGGGATTTCACAGTCATACATTTCGCGTTTAGAAAAAAGAATTATAAAAAGATTACGAAAAGAATTTAATAAAATGGTGTAAAGAATAAGACCAGCCGTTATGTAGGCTGGTCTTATTCTATTTAGTTGTATTAGGAAAGATAATTTAAATAACAAATCGTGAAAAAACCACATGCATAAAATCCCCTTCAAAGGAAATACTTTACACTGTACAGCAACTCCCGATAGGAGGGAACACTTTGACGAGAAACAAAGTAGAAATTTGCGGTGTTGATACAGCTAAACTTCCAGTATTAAAAAATGAAGAGATGCGTAAATTATTTCGTGAAATGCAAAGTGGAGAGATAAGCGCAAGAGAAAAATTAGTGAATGGAAACTTACGTCTTGTACTGAGCGTCATCCAAAGATTTAATAACAGAGGAGAATATGTTGACGATTTATTTCAAGTTGGTTGCATCGGACTTATGAAATCAATTGATAATTTTGATTTAGGCCAAAATGTAAAATTTTCAACGTATGCTGTGCCGATGATTATTGGGGAAATACGCAGATATTTGCGTGATAATAATCCGATTCGCGTATCGCGCTCATTGCGAGATATTGCGTATAAAGCTTTGCAAGTAAGAGAAAAGTTGATTGCAGAAAATTCAAAAGAACCAACAGCAATGGATATTGCAAAAGTGCTAGAAGTAACTCATGAAGAGATAGTATTTGCTTTAGATGCAATTCAAGATCCAGTTTCATTATTTGAACCGATTTATAATGATGGGGGAGATCCTATCTTTGTTATGGATCAGTTAAGTGATGAAAAACAAAAGGACGAGCAGTGGGTTGAAGAATTAGCATTGAAAGAAGGAATGAAGCGTTTAAATGATAGAGAGAAAATGATTATTAGAAAACGTTTCTTCCAGGGAAAGACACAGATGGAAGTTGCAGAAGAAATTGGGATTTCCCAAGCGCAAGTATCACGTTTAGAGAAGTCAGCCATTAAACAAATGAATAAAACGATTCAAGGATAAGGTCTCACCAATTATGGTGAGACCTTTTTATATGTAATATGGTTTGTGCTCATAGTAGGGGATTAGTGTTCATATAATTTCGTATAGGTGGCTTCCTGTAAATATGAGAAACAGTTTCCAATTTGTCATATAAGGGAGAGGATGAAAATGGTGATACGAATTTCAGAGTTACAGATGAAGGATGTTATAAATATTTCAGATGGAAAAAGGATTGGGAATATTGGAGATATTGAAATTGATATGAACACAGGGAAAATTTGTTCTGTTATTATTTCCAAACAGACACGTATGCTAGGTATTTTTGGAAAAGATGTTGAGATTGTAATTCCTTGGAAGGAAATTGTGAAAATTGGGGAAGATGTCATACTTGTAAGAGTAAATCCTGTTAATTCTGTAACAGAATCAATACAAACACCGACAATTTCATAAAGAATATTACAAATTCCTCTTTTTTTTCTGTTAGGATTATGAAAAAATAAAAGTATGGTAAAATAGACAGGAAGTACCATGCTTTTTTCTGTTATTTTAATTAAAAGGAGCCGCTTTATTATGAGAGAACCATTTAAATATGTGGACGGTATACTGTATTTACAAGCGTGGAAAGAACTTGGAAACATTACTGCTGGATTTACGACAAAAGATGGTGGGATAAGTACGGGCTCCTTTCATGCGATGAATTTAGGATTACATGTGAATGATATCGTGGAGAACGTTCATGAAAACAGACGCATTTTAGCAAATAAGTTACAAAAACCATTAGAAAATTGGATTTGCTCTGAACAAGTTCATGCTCATCATGTTAAAAAAGTAGGGCAACAGGAAAAGGGAAGTGGTGTCTATTCATATGAGGACGGCATTTCAAAAACAGATGGCATTTATACGAGTAATGAAGATGTTCTGTTAACGTCTTGTTACGCGGATTGTGTTCCGCTCTATTTTTATGCACCATCACATGGTATGATAGGACTTGCGCATGCTGGATGGAAAGGCACTGTACAAGAGATTGCAAAGGAAATGATTCAAAAGTGGAATGCAGAAGGTATTTCAAGTGATGAAATTCATGTTGCAATTGGGCCGTCGATCGGATCTTGTTGTTATGTTGTGGATGATCGTGTATTAACAGCAGCACAGGAAGTAGTTAGGGGTGCTGTTCCTCATCAAAAAATTTCTGACGGGCAGTACGCAATTAATTTAAAAGAAATTAATCGTATATTATGTGTACAAGCAGGCATAAAAGAAGAGCATATTGTAATGTCATCTCTTTGTACAAGCTGTGAAGAGCAACTATTTTTCTCTCATCGTCGTGATCAAGGTAAGACAGGAAGAATGTTGAGTTTCATAGGTTTTAAGGAGGAAGAAAGCAAGTGACAGTACAAGAAAATTTAGTAATTGTAAACGAAGCTATTAAAGAATCTTGCGCTCGAGCTGGACGTTCGTTGCAAGAAATTAAACTTGTTGCAGTTACAAAAACTGTAGGGATTGAAAAAACAAACGAAGTAATTGAAGCTGGAGTTATCGATTTAGGTGAAAATAGAAATGAAGGTTTCTTACAGAAATACGAGCATTTCGGTTCAAAAGTTAATTGGCACTTTATTGGCTCATTACAAACGAGAAAAGTAAAAGAAATCATTAATGAAATTGATTATTTACATTCGTTAGATCGTCTTTCACTGGCGAAAGAAATTCAGAAACGTGCTGATAAGAAAGTGAAATGCTTTATTCAAGTGAAAACCTCATCTGAAGAATCGAAGCAAGGATTGGCAATAGAAGAGGTTGTTTCTTTTATTCAAAGTTTGCAAGAATTCGATAAAATTGAAGTGGTTGGACTAATGACGATGGCTCCATTTACAGAAGAAGAGGAAGAAATCAGACGCTGTTTTAAGGAATTACGTATGCTGCAAACAGAGGTGCAGGAGCTAGAGTTATTACATGCGCCATGTAAAGAATTATCAATGGGAATGTCCAACGATTACAAGATTGCAATTGAAGAAGGGGCTACATATATTCGTTTGGGAACGATTTTAGTAGGAAAAGCGTAAAAGGAAGGAGAATCTTATTATGAGTTGGTCAAAAGTAAAATACTTCTTTTTTGATACACCGGAAGAAAAAGAAGCAGCTCAATATGGTTATGAAAAGGAGCAAACAGACATGAAAAAGCAGCAAGATCCACCAGAACAACAAGACGTTACGTTTCCGAAAGCGCAACCGAAGCAAAACGTTGTGAGTATTGAAACAGCAAAACAATCTTCAAAAGTTGTTTTATTAGAACCACGCACATATTCGGAAGCACAAGGGATTGCGGACCACTTAAAAGGTAGACGAGCTGTTGTAATTAATTTGCAGAGAATGTCTACTGATCAAGCGGTACGTATCGTTGACTTTTTAAGTGGTACTGTATACGCTATAGGCGGGGATATTCAAAAAATAGGGCCGAAAACATTTATGTGTACACCTGAAAATGTAGATATTGTTGGTGCGATTTCAGAGTTATTCGGTGAAGAAGAAGAAACAAATATAAAGAGGTGGTAATACGCCATGACAACAGTTTTTATAGTGTTAAGTTATGCTATCGAGATTTACTCGTGGGCACTTATTATTTACATTCTCCTATCATGGTTTCCTGGTGCAAAGGAATCATCTTTTGGAGAGTTCCTGGCACGTATTTGTGAACCGTATTTAGAACCATTCCGCCGCTTTATTCCGCCGCTTGGAATGATTGATATTTCTCCAATCGTTGCGATCTTTGCGTTGAAACTTGCTAAAACTGGTTTGTTCAGTTTATTAAGCTATTTCTTATAGTAAGAAGGTAAATACATGAGCATCTACGAACATTTTAGGCCTGATGAGGAGGTCTTTGTGGATAAAGTGCTAGAGTGGAAGCGAGCGGCGGAGTACCATCAAGTGAAGTTAACGGATTTTCTCGATCCTAGGCAACAACAAATTGTTTCTATGGTAATAGGACAAGGTGATGTTGCTGTGCAATTTGGTGGTGCAACGCCTAATGCAGAGCGTAAAAGAGCACTTATTTATCCAGACTATCTAGAATTAAATGAAGAAGAATTTCAAGTAGAAGTATTAGAAATTGACTATCCTTCCAAGTTTTATACGCTAGAACATAGGCAAATATTAGGTACATTTATGTCTCTTGGTTTAACAAGAGAAAAATGTGGTGATATTTTGCTGCAAGAAAATCGTGCCCAAATTGTAGTTGCGAAAGAAATTGTATCGTATATTGAGATGAACTTACAATCAATAGGGAAAGTAAAAGTCTCTTTAGCGTCAGTGCAAGGAGAACAAATTCTACAGATACATGAAACGTGGGGAGAGAAATCTGGAACGGTTTCTTCACTTCGTTTAGATGTTATGTTAGCTGAAATGTTACATTTATCTAGACAGAAAGTACAACCTTTCATAAAAAATGGTTTAGTAAAAGTCAATTGGAAAACAGTGGAGCAAACTTCTTATGAATGTTATCCAGGAGATGTTTTTTCTGTTAGAGGATATGGCCGAAGTAAATTATTTTCTGTAGAAGGTAGAACAAAACGCGACAAATGGAGAATTTTGTATGGTATACTAAAATGATTGGTTTTTTAGAAGGAAATCCTCCTATTTTGTCGAAGAAAAGATATAATTGAAAGAGGAAATTTAGATAACTACTTGGAGGTGGCGTTGTGCCGTTAACACCATTAGATATTCATAACAAAGAATTTGGTCGCGGATTCCGTGGCTATGATGAAGATCAAGTAAATGAGTTTCTTGATCAAATTATCAAAGATTATGAATTGGTCATTCGTGAGAAAAAAGCTTTAGAAGAAAAAGTTGCGCAGTTAGAAGGGAAGTTAGATCATTTCTCTAATATTGAAGATACGTTAAACAAATCTATCGTTGTTGCACAAGAAGCAGCGGAAGAAGTAAAACGTAATGCGCAAAAAGAAGCGAAATTAATTGTGCGTGAAGCTGAAAAGAATGCTGATCGTATTATTAACGAAGCATTAGTAAAATCAAGAAAAGTTGCTTTTGATATTGAAGAGCTAAAGAAACAAGCGAAAGTATTCCGAACTCGTTTCCGTATGTTATTAGAAACACAGCTTGAGATGTTAAACAACGATGATTGGGATAAACTAATTGAATTAGAAGACGAAGTAGATGAACTGTTGAAAAAAGAAGAAACAGTGTAAGCTTGACGTTTTTCTCATTATTACATATAATTTTAAACAACATATTTATTAAGAAAAACGAAGATAGGGATAAGTACCTTTTCAAACCTTATATAGCGAACTGAGGATGGTGTAAGCTCAGGATAAGGAGATAGTGGGAATATCACCCTGGAGTTCCGCGCTGAACAAATAGAGTAAGCGTAGGCGTGTATTCGCGTTAAGAATATAAAGAGGATTCTATACATATGTATATGATCTACTAGGGTGGTACCGCGGGAGACTTTCTCGTCCCTTTTTGGGATGAGAAGGTCTCTTTTTTATTCCGTTTTTTAAGTATTTCTTTTATACATGTAAGGAGGAATTGAGCATGGAGTACAAAAATACATTACTGATGCCAAAAACAGAGTTCCCAATGCGTGGGAATTTACCAAAACGTGAGCCTGCAATGCAAGAAAAATGGGCTGAAATGAATATTTACGAAAAAGTACAAGAACATACAAAAGGTCGTCCTTTATTTGTATTGCATGATGGACCTCCATATGCGAATGGTGACATTCATATGGGACATGCATTAAATAAAGTATTAAAAGACTTTATTGTTCGTTATAAATCAATGACTGGTTTTAGTGCGCCATATGTTCCGGGATGGGATACGCACGGTTTACCAATTGAACAAGCTTTAACAAATAAAGGTGTAAAACGTAAAGAAATGACAGTTGCTGAGTTCCGTAAGTTATGTGCAGAGTATGCATATGAACAAGTAGAACGTCAACGTGAACAATTTAAGCGTCTAGGTGTACGTGCAGATTGGGATAATCCATATATTACTTTAGAGCCAGCTTATGAAGCACAACAAATTAAAGTGTTTGGTGACATGGCGAAAAAAGGTTATATCTATAAAGGTCAAAAACCAGTTTACTGGTCTCCAACGAGTGAATCTGCTTTAGCGGAAGCTGAAATTGAATATCAAGATAAAAAATCAGCTTCTATTTACGTAGCATTTCCTGTAAAAGATGGAAAGAACGTATTAGAAGGTGATGAAAAGTACATCATTTGGACAACAACACCTTGGACATTACCTGCAAACTTAGGTATTTCTGTTCATCCAGAGCTTGAATATAGCATTGTAAAAGTAAATGATGAGAAATATATCATTGCTTCTGAGCTGTTTGAGACAGTTGCAAAAACGTTAGAGTGGGAAAATGCTGAAGTTATGAAAACAGTAAAAGGTAGCGAACTTGAGTATACAGTTGCAAAACATCCATTCTACGATCGTGATTCATTAGTTATGCTAGGAGATCACGTAACAACAGATGCAGGTACAGGTTGTGTTCATACAGCACCAGGACACGGGGAAGATGACTTCGTTGTTGGTAAAAAGTATGGATTAGAAGTACTTTGCCCAGTCGATGATAAAGGTGTATTAACAAATGAGGCACCTGGATTTGAAGGCTTATTCTATGATAAAGCTAACAAACCAATTACAGAAAAATTAGAAGAAGTAGGCGCGTTACTGAAACTAACATTCATTACACATTCATACCCACATGATTGGAGAACGAAAAAACCAATTATTTTCCGTGCGACAGCACAGTGGTTTGCATCTATTGAAGCATTCCGTAAAGAATTAATAGAAGCTGTAGCAGAAACAAAATGGGTACCAGCATGGGGAGAAACTCGTCTTCATAATATGGTTCGTGACCGTGGTGACTGGTGTATTTCTCGTCAGCGTGCATGGGGTGTGCCAATTCCGGTATTCTATGCTGAGAATGGTGATCCAATTATTACGGATGAAACAATTAACCATGTAGCAGATTTATTCCGTGAAAACGGTTCTAACGTATGGTTCGAGCGTGAAGCGAAAGATCTATTACCAGAAGGATTTACACATCCAGGTAGCCCAAATGGTGAATTCCGTAAAGAAACAGACATCATGGATGTATGGTTCGATTCAGGTTCTTCTCACCAAGCGGTATTAGAAGAGCGCGAAGATTTACAGCGTCCAGCTGATTTATATTTAGAAGGATCTGACCAGTATCGTGGTTGGTTTAACTCTTCATTATCAACAGCAGTTGCTGTAACAGGTAAAGCTCCATATAAAGGCGTACTAAGCCACGGTTTCGTACTAGATGGTGAAGGACGTAAAATGAGTAAGTCGATTGGAAACATCGTCGTACCGAAGAAAATCATGGATCAATTAGGCGGAGACATTTTACGCTTATGGGTATCTTCTGTTGACTATCAATCTGACGTACGTATTTCAGATGATATTTTAAAACAAGTAGCAGAAGTGTATCGTAAAATCCGTAACACATTCCGTTTCTTATTAGGAAACTTAGACGACTTTAAGCCAAGTGAAAATGCAGTAGCTGTAGCTGAACTTCGTGAAGTAGATCGTTACATGTTAGTAAAATTAAATGACTTGATTACAAAAGTTAAAGAAGCATATGAGACATACGACTTCGCTGCTGTGTATCATGCAATTCATAACTTCTGTACAATTGATTTAAGTTCATTCTACTTAGACTTTGCAAAAGACATTTTATACATTGAAGGTGCAAACCACGAAGATCGTCGTGCAATTCAAACTGTATTATATGATGTTCTTGTTGCGTTAACGAAACTTGTAACACCAATCTTACCGCACACAGCTGATGAAGTATGGCCATATATTCCAGGCGTAACAGAAGAAAGTGTACAATTAACTGATATGCCAGAAGCTGTACAATTAGATGACGCGGAAGCGTTAAAAACAAAATGGGATGCATTTATGACATTACGTGATGACGTGTTAAAAGCACTAGAAGTAGCTCGTAATGAAAAAGTAATCGGTAAGTCATTAAATGCAAGCATTACGCTATATCCAACTGCAGAAATGAAAGCTATGTTAGAGTCTATTAGCGAAGACTTAAAGCAATTATTCATCGTTTCTGAGTATAAACTTGGTGGTATGATGGATGAAGCGCCAGCAGATGCACCGAAGTATGAACATACAGCGGTTGTTGTTGTTCAAGCAACTGGTGAAACATGTGAACGTTGTTGGGTAGTTTCAGAAACAATTGGTAAAGATGCTGAACATGAAACATTATGTGAGCGTTGTGCAACAGTTGTTAAAGAAAACTATGTAAAATAATAAAAAACTGACTGCTATTGATGCGGTCAGTTTTTTTGTTGATGGCATATCAAGATCACTTTCAGACTCTTTCCTGTGAAGGAAAAATGTGTGTGAGGTAAGCAAATAAATTTCGGACACACTAACTGTACATTACAGCTAGGAGGAATGTACACGTGAATGAAATTTACATGGAAATAAAAGAAGAATTGCAATTGATGAGAAAAGAGTTGCAAGAGAGACTAGCTAAAGAAGTAATGCACAAATATGATGTCGAGTTCAGCCAAGAGCTTGGATATGAAATTAAGGAAGAGATAAAGAAAAAATTGCTATTACATGATATAAAAGAGGATTTAAAGGATGTAGAACGCGCATTATTTAAAATGGAAATAGACATGTATGGTATTTGTGAAGAGACGGGGAGATTAATTTCGACAAAGCAAATGAAGACAATGCCGACTGCCCGTACGATTCATGAATTCTTCTACGAAAAGGTAAATGTATGAATACGCACAACGATATTATATTACCTTTTTAAATTTATTTTATTCTTCTATAAAGGTTCATTGTGAAAAGGTAGCAGCTATGCTAAAATTTTGAGGTACACTGTCTTTGTGGGGGAAATGAAAATGATATATTATGTAATAGCGTTATTCGTCATTGCTATCGATCAAATATCGAAGTGGTTAATTGTAAAGAACATGGAATTGGGTACGAGTATTCCGATTATCGACAATGTATTATACATAACATCACATCGAAATAGAGGCGCTGCTTGGGGTATTTTAGAAAATAAAATGTGGTTCTTCTACATTATTACAGTTGTTTTTGTAGTGTTTATTGTATTTTATATGAAAAAGTATGCGAAAACAGACAAGCTTCTAGGTATTTCGTTAAGCCTAATTTTGGGCGGGGCAATTGGTAACTTTATTGATCGTGTATTTAGACAAGAAGTAGTGGATTTCATTCACGTGTATATTTTCTCGTACAACTATCCAGTATTCAATATAGCTGATTCAGCATTATGTATTGGTGTTGTATTAATTATTATTCAAACATTATTAGAAGGCAAGAAAGCGAAGGAGTAATTGAATGAGTGAAGTAGTACAAGTAACAGTTGCAGCAGAGCAAAAAAACGAGCGAATTGATAAATTCGTTGCAGGGATAAATAACGAATGGTCACGTACGCAAGTGCAGCAATGGATTAAAGATGACGTTGTGACAGTAAACGGAAAAGCGGTAAAAGGGAATTATAAAGTAAAAGAAGAAGATGAAATTACAGTAACAATTCCTGAACCAGAAGAGTTAGATATTCAACCAGAGGATTTAAATTTAGAAATTTATTATGAAGATGCAGATGTGCTTGTTGTAAATAAGCCACGTGGTATGGTTGTACATCCAGCACCAGGGCATACAAGTGGTACACTTGTAAACGGCCTTATGCACCATTGTACAGACTTATCAGGCATTAACGGTGTAATGCGTCCAGGTATCGTGCATCGTATCGATAAAGATACATCTGGACTATTAATGGTTGCTAAAAATGATATGGCACATGAATCGCTTGTAAATCAGCTTGTAGCAAAAACAGTAACGAGACGTTACAAAGCGATTGTACACGGTGTGATTCCGCATGATAAGGGAACGATTGATGCTCCGATTGCTCGTGATAAGAAAGAGCGTCAAAGTATGACAGTTGATGAAAATGGTAAGAACGCTGTTACGCACTTCCAAGTGTTAGAACGCTTTAAAGACTTTACGCTTGTAGAATGTCGCTTAGAAACGGGACGTACGCACCAAATTCGTGTTCATATGAAATATATTGGCTATCCACTTGCAGGAGATCCGAAGTATGGTCCGAAGAAAACGTTAGATATGAATGGACAAGCACTTCATGCGGGTATTTTAGGCTTTGATCATCCTCGTACTGGTGAATATATTCAGTTTGAGGCACCGATTCCAGAAGTGTTTGAAGACGTATTAAATATTTTACGAAAATAGTATTGACAAATCATAAGAAAACTGAGATACTGACAACAGTTAAATAATGATCCTTTAACACAGCCCCGTGAGGTTGAGAAGGTAACGGTTTGAAATACTTAGGGTATGTTGTACCCTTTTTTCAAAAGTCCTCTCGCACACGCTGAGAGGACTTTTTTTATACCATTACTCTCACGCAAGAAAAAAGCTTGGAGGTGTAGAGCATGCAAGAGAAAGCTGTCGTTTTAGATGACCAAATGATTCGCCGCGCTTTAACACGAATTAGTCATGAAATCGTGGAACGAAATAAAGGTGTCGATAATTGTGTTCTTGTCGGAATTAAAACTCGTGGAATTTTTATTGCACAACGTTTGGCAGAACGAATTGGTCAAATTGAAGGAAAAGAAATGGAAGTTGGAGAGTTAGACATTACGTTATATCGTGATGATTTAACACTACAATCGAAAAATAAAGAACCACTTGTAAAAGGTTCTGATATCCCTGTAGATATTACGAAGAAGAAAGTTATCCTTGTGGATGACGTATTATATACAGGAAGAACAGTTCGAGCAGCAATGGATGCTCTTATGGATTTAGGTAGACCATCTCAAATCCAATTGGCGGTTCTTGTTGATAGAGGTCATCGCGAATTACCAATTCGCGCTGATTATGTAGGGAAGAACATTCCAACATCAAGTGAAGAGCGTATCGAAGTTGATTTGCAAGAGACAGATCAACAAGATCGAGTAAGCATATACGATAAGTAAAGCCCTTTTAAATGTAGTCCTGTGAGGCTGCCAAAGGGTCTTGGCTTTCATATGTCAAATTTGGCATACGAAAGTGTAGGACTCTTTGTGCACAGGCACAAAGAGTTTTTTTATTGCAAAGATTTAAACTGAAGGAGGATGTAACAATGGAACAAAAGCCAGTGTTAGACGTTAATGAAGTACCGAAACCGGGAAAATGGTTATTTTTAAGTATACAACATTTGTTCGCGATGTTTGGATCAACAGTGCTTGTTCCGTTTTTAACAGGATTGAATCCATCAGTAGCATTAATATCAAGTGGATTAGGAACGTTAGCGTTCCTTCTTATAACGAAAGGTCAAGTACCTGCCTATCTAGGATCATCATTCGCCTTTATCGCACCGATTATAACAGCGAAAACGGCAGGTGGACCGGGAGCAGCAATGCTTGGTGGTTTGCTAGCAGGACTTGTGTACATCTTAATCTCACTAGGAATTAAGAAATCAGGATCAGAGTGGATTATGAAATTACTACCACCAATCGTAGTTGGTCCAGTAGTAATGGTAATCGGTCTAGCTTTAGCACATACAGCAGTTAATATGGCGATGAACGGTGCGGATGGCAAATATAGCTTTACACACTTTTCAGTAGCGTTAGTAACATTAGCAATTACAATTATATGCTCGATATTTGGAAGAGGATTTTTCAGTATCATACCAGTGTTACTTGGCATTATCGGCGGATATATCTTCGCTTACTTCCAAGGGCTAGTAGACTTAAAGCCGGTAGCTGAGGCAAAATGGTTTGTTGTACCAGATTTCACAGTACCATTTGTAACATATACACCAGAGTTTTCATGGAAGATTGTACTCTTGATGGTACCAGTTGCACTAGTAACAATATCAGAACATATCGGACATCAAATTGTTCTTGGAAATGTTATTAAAAGAGATTTAATTGAAAAACCAGGTTTACACCGTTCAATCTTCGGTGACGGAGTAGCAACATTAATTGCGTCACTAATCGGTGGGCCACCGAATACAACGTATGGTGAAAACATCGGCGTGCTAGCAATTACGAGAGCATACAGTGTATACTTATTCATCGGTTCAGCAGTATTCGCAATCATGTTCGGGTTTATCGGTAAGATTTCTGCACTGATTCATTCGATCCCAACACCAGTTATGGGTGGTGTATCAATCTTACTATTCGGTGTAATCGCATCAAGCGGATTACGCATGATGGTAGATGATAAAACAGATTTAAGTGACAAACGAAACTTAATGATTGCATCAGTAATATTAGTAATCGGTATTGGTGGAGCGGTACTTCACGTAGGAGAATCATTCCAAGTAGAAGGAATGGCACTAGCAGCAATTGTAGGTGTACTGTTAAATCTACTACTACCGGAAACGAAACAAATAAAACAATCTAAGCAGATTGCTTCATAATAATAACCTTTTAATTCAGTCCTGTGAGACCGGAAAGGGTGGCTTCTTTCTTGCACCCTAGTCTCACATGACTAGGGTATTTTTATGCAAAGGTTGTTATAAAAATTCAAAAGTGGTAACATAAAAATCAGAAAGATGAGGGATGACGATGAGCCATTTGTTAACGATGAGTGAATTATCGAAAGTAGAAATTTCAGAAATCCTAAAAGATGCAGAAGATTTTGCGAATGGAAAAGAGAGCAAAACGACAGAGCAAACTTTTGTTGCGAACTTGTTTTTTGAGAATAGTACGAGAACGAGATTTAGCTTTGAAGTTGCTGAGAAGAGATTAGGACTTGATGTTTTAAACTTTTCAGCTGATGCATCTAGCGTACAAAAAGGAGAAACTTTATACGATACGATAAGAACACTAGAATCAATCGGAACAAAAGCAGTGGTCATCCGCCACGAGCAAGATCGCTACTTCGATGAACTAAAAGATCAGGTGAATATTCCAATCTTAAACGCTGGAGATGGATGCGGAAACCACCCAACGCAGTGCCTACTCGATCTTCTTACAATTAAACAAGAGTTTGGAAGATTTGAAGGTTTGAAGATTGCAATAGTAGGAGATGTTCGTCATAGCCGAGTAGCACGTTCTAATGCAGAAGCATTAACGAAGCTTGGTGCAACAATTTACTTTGCAAGTCCAGAAGAGTGGAAAGATGAAGACAACACATTTGGAACATACAAACCATTAGATGAACTTGTTCCAGAAGTTGATGTAATGATGTTACTCCGTGTACAACATGAGCGTCATGATCATTATGAAACAGACATTATGAAAGAATATCATGAGAAACACGGATTAACAGTAGAAAGAGAAAAGCGTATGAAAGAAGGAAGCATTATTATGCATCCAGCTCCTGTAAACCGTGATGTTGAAATTGCAAGTGAACTTGTTGAGTGTGAGCGTTCACGCATATTTAAACAAATGGAAAATGGAGTTTACGTAAGAATGGCTGTACTAAAACGCGCCTTACCAAATGTATTAGGAGGAATGAAACATGAATTATTTGTTTAAAAATGGTCGTTATATGAATGAAGAAGGAAAAATCGTAGCAACGGATCTTCTCGTACAAGACGGTAAAATCGCTAAGGTAGCAGAAAATATTACGGCAGATAATGCTGAAGTAATCGATGTGAACGGAAAGTTAATCGCACCTGGATTAGTAGATGTACACGTACATCTTCGTGAACCAGGTGGTGAACATAAAGAAACAATTGAAACAGGTACACTAGCAGCGGCAAAAGGTGGATTCACTACAATTTGCGCAATGCCAAATACACGTCCGGTACCAGATTGCAGAGAACATATGGAAGACTTGCAAAAACGTATTGAAGAAAAAGCTCATGTTAACGTACTACCATACGGAGCAATTACAGTACGTCAAGCTGGTTCTGAAATGACAGATTTCGAAACATTAAAAGAACTTGGAGCATTTGCTTTCACAGATGACGGCGTAGGCGTACAAGATGCGAGCATGATGTTAGCGGCTATGAAACGTGCAGCAAAATTAGATATGGCAGTAGTTGCGCACTGTGAAGAGAATACGCTTATTAATAAAGGTTGTGTACATGAAGGGAAGTTTTCTGAGAAACACGGATTAAACGGTATCCCATCAGTATGTGAATCTGTACATATTGCAAGGGATATACTGCTTGCTGAAGCAGCAGATTGCCACTATCACGTATGTCATGTAAGTACGAAAGGTTCGGTACGTGTAATCCGTGATGCGAAACGCGCTGGAATTAAAGTAACAGCAGAAGTAACACCGCATCACCTAGTGTTATGTGAAGATGATATCCCATCAGCTGATCCTAACTTTAAAATGAACCCACCGCTTCGTGGAAAAGAAGACCATGCAGCATTAATTGAAGGTTTATTAGATGGAACGATCGATATGATTGCAACTGACCATGCACCGCATACAGCGGAAGAGAAAGCACAAGGAATTGAAAGAGCACCGTTTGGAATTACTGGTTTTGAAACAGCATTCCCACTTCTATACACAAACCTTGTGAAAAAAGGAATTATTACATTAGAACAATTAATTCAATTCTTAACAGAAAAGCCAGCTGATACATTCGGCTTAGAAGCAGGTCGCCTGAAAGAAGGTAGAACAGCTGATATTACAATCATTGATTTAGAACAAGAAGAAGAGATTGACCCAACAACATTCTTATCAAAAGGAAAAAATACACCATTCGCAGGTTGGAAATGCCAAGGATGGCCGGTAATGACAATCGTTGGTGGTAAGATCGCATGGCAAAAGGAGAGTGCATTAGTATGAAAAGACAACTTATCTTAGAAGATGGAACAGTATTAATTGGAACAGGTTTCGGAGGCGAAATCGAAAAGTCAGGTGAGGTTGTATTTACAACAGGAATGACTGGATATCAAGAAACATTATCTGATCCATCATATTGCGGTCAAATCGTAACATTCACGTACCCATTAATCGGAAACTACGGCATTAACCGTGACGATTTTGAATCCATTCACCCATCTGTAAATGGTTTAATCGTAAACGAAATTTGTGATCATCCATCAAACTTCCGTAATGAAATTTCGTTAAATGATTACTTGAAAGAAAGAAATATCCCAGGATTAGCAGGGATTGATACGAGAAAATTAACGAGAAAAATTCGTCAATACGGTACATTACGCGGACGCCTTTGTAATATGGATGCAGATGTAGAGTACATTGTAAGTCAATTAAAAGCGACAGTATTTACAGATCATGTAAAACGCGTATCAACGAAAGATCCATACCCAAGCCCAGGTCGTGGTCACCGAGTTGTACTAGTAGACTTCGGTATGAAACATGGTATTTTACGAGAATTAAATAAGCGTGACTGTGATGTAATTGTAGTTCCTTACAACACAACAGCAGAAGAAATTTTACGCCTTAGCCCAGATGGAATTATGTTAAGTAATGGACCTGGAGATCCGAAAGATGTACCAGAAGCAATTGAAATGTTAAAAGACATTATCGGTAAAGTTCCTTTATTCGGAATTTGCCTAGGACATCAATTGTTCGCTCTAGCATCAGGTGCAAATACAAGTAAGTTGAAATTTGGTCACCGTGGTTTAAACCATCCAGTAAAAAATCTTGCAACTGGAAAAGTAGCAATTACATCTCAAAACCACGGATACGCAGTAGAAGAAGAATCAGTTGAAAATACAGATCTTGAAATTACACATGTTGCTTTAAACGATGGAACGGTAGAAGGTCTTCGTCATAAGAAGTTCCCAGCATTTACAGTACAATACCATCCAGAAGCTTCAGCGGGACCAGAAGATGCAAATGATTTATTCGAAGATTTCTTAACAATGATTGAAAACTTCAAGAAAGAAGGGGAAGAGTTATGCCAAAACGCCTAGACATTAACACAATTTTAGTAATCGGATCAGGACCAATTGTAATTGGGCAAGCAGCGGAGTTTGACTACTCTGGTACACAAGCTTGTCAATCTCTTAAAGAGGAAGGTTACAAAGTAATCCTTGTTAACTCTAACCCAGCAACAATTATGACGGATACTGCAACAGCAGATAAAGTATACATCGAGCCATTAACATTAGAATTCGTAAGCCGTATTATTCGTAAAGAACGTCCTGATGCAATCCTACCAACATTAGGTGGTCAAACAGGTTTAAACATGGCTGTTGAACTTGCAAAATCAGGCGTACTTGACGAGTGCGGAGTTGAAATTTTAGGAACAAAATTATCAGCAATCGAGCAAGCGGAAGATCGTGATTTATTCCGTACATTAATGCAAGATTTAAATGAACCAACACCACCAAGTGAAATTATTCATAACCTTGATGAAGCATATGGATTTGTAAATGAAATTGGTTACCCAGTAATCGTTCGACCAGCGTTCACATTAGGAGGAACGGGCGGCGGAATTTGCCATAACGAAGAAGAGCTAATTGAAATCGTAACAAGTGGTTTAAAACATAGTCCAGTAACACAATGTTTATTAGAGAAAAGTATTGCTGGCTGTAAGGAAATTGAATATGAAGTAATGCGTGATTCAAATGATAACGCGATTGTAGTATGTAACATGGAAAACATCGATCCAGTTGGTGTTCACACAGGTGATTCGATTGTAGTAGCACCGAGCCAAACGCTAAGTGACCGTGAATATCAAATGTTACGTAACACTTCATTACGAATTATTCGTGCACTAGGAATTGAAGGCGGATGTAACGTTCAGCTTGCGCTTGATCCATATAGCTTCCAATACTATGTAATCGAAGTAAATCCACGTGTAAGTCGTTCATCTGCACTAGCATCTAAAGCAACTGGATATCCAATTGCGAAATTAGCAGCAAAAATTGCAGTCGGCTTAACGTTAGATGAAATTGTAAACCCAGTAACACAAAAAACTTACGCTTGTTTCGAGCCAGCGTTAGACTATGTTGTTTCAAAAATTCCACGTTGGCCGTTTGATAAGTTTGAATCAGCGAACAGAACGCTTGGAACACAAATGAAAGCAACTGGTGAAGTTATGTCAATCGGACGTAACTTAGAAGAATCATTACTAAAAGCAGTTCGTTCTTTAGAGCTTGGCATTTATCACTTAGAATTAGACCACTTAAAAGAACTTGATAAAGAAACGATGAAAAAACGTATCATTAAAGCGGATGATGAACGACTGTTTATTGTAGCAGAAGCAATTCGCCAAGGTGTAACGAAAGAAGAAATCAATGAATGGTGTGAAATGGACTTCTTCTTCTTACAAAAAGTTGAAAACATCGTAAATATGGAACGTGAAGTAAAAGCGAACGTAGGAAATATGGAAGTACTACAAACTGCAAAAGAAATGGGCTTCAGCGATCACTACATTGCAGCAGCTTGGAACAAAACGGAGCGCGAAATTTACGATATGCGTAAAGAAAATAATATGATGCCAGTATTCAAAATGGTAGATACTTGTGCGGCAGAGTTTGAATCTGCAACGCCATATTACTACAGCACATATGCGGACGAAAATGAATCGATTGTAACAGATCGTAAGAGTGTAGTAGTTCTAGGATCTGGTCCGATCCGCATTGGTCAAGGTGTTGAGTTTGATTACGCAACAGTTCACTCAGTATGGGCAATTAAAGAAGCTGGATATGAAGCAATTATCATTAACAACAACCCAGAAACAGTTTCAACAGACTTCAGTATTTCTGACAAATTATACTTTGAACCATTAACGATTGAAGATGTAATGCACATTATCGATTTAGAAAAACCAGAAGGTGTTATCGTTCAGTTCGGTGGACAAACGGCAATTAACTTAGCAGCGAAACTAGAAGAACACGGTGTGAAAATTTTAGGAACATCACTTGAAGACTTAGACCGTGCAGAAGATCGTGATAAATTCGAAGCTGCTTTAACAAAACTTGGCATCCCGCAACCAGTTGGTAAAACAGCAACGACTGTAGAACAAGCGGTAGCAATCGCAGAAGAAATTGGTTACCCAGTATTAGTAAGACCATCTTACGTACTAGGTGGACGTGCAATGGAAATCGTATATCGTCAAGAAGAACTGCTGCACTACATGAAAAATGCAGTTAAAGTTCATGCAGATCACCCAGTATTAATCGACCGTTACATGGTTGGTAAAGAAATTGAAGTAGATGCAATTTCGGATGGTGAGAATGTATTCATTCCAGGTATTATGGAACATATTGAACGCGCTGGAGTTCACTCTGGTGACTCAATTGGAGTATATCCACCACAAAGTTTATCTGAAAAACTAAAAGAACAAATCATTGAACATACAATTGCACTTGGAAAAGGATTAAACATTGTTGGATTACTAAATATCCAGTTTGTAGTATTCAAAGATCAAGTGTACGTAATTGAAGTAAATCCACGTGCAAGCCGTACAGTACCGTTCTTAAGTAAAATTACAGGCGTACCGATGGCGAATGTTGCAACGAAAGTTATTTTAGGGCAAGACCTAGTAGAGCAAGGATACGGAACTGGCTATCACCCAGAAGAGAAAGAAGTATATGTAAAAGCTCCGGTATTCTCATTCGCGAAACTACGCTCAGTTGATACAACATTAGGACCTGAAATGAAATCAACAGGGGAAGTAATGGGTAAAGACTTAACGCTTGAAAAAGCATTATATAAAGGATTAGTTGCTTCTGGAATTAACATCCCAACGCACGGCTCAGTAATCATTACTGTAGCGGATAAAGATAAAGAAGAGGCAATGGAAATTGCAAAACGTTTCCACGAAATCGGCTATAACTTATTAGCAACAGCTGGAACAGCACAATCGTTAGCAGAGCAAAATATCCCAGTACAAGTTGTAAACAAAATTGATTCTGAAGACTACAACTTACTAGATATTATCCGTCAAGGAAAAGCACAGTTTGTAATTAACACATTAACAAAAGGTAAACAACCAGCGCGTGATGGTTTCCGCATTCGCCGTGAATCAGTAGAAAATGGTGTGGCTTGCTTAACATCACTTGATACAACGAGAGCAATCTTACGAGTATTAGAATCTATGACATTCTCAGCTCATTCAATGAAAGAAATTACGCAAACAAAGCGTCACGAGGTGGTACATGCATGATGCAAAAGCAAAATATGATCGTCGTTAATCAAAAAGAAATCGCAAAAAATATTTACGAATTAGTGCTTCAAGGAACGTTAGTACAGCAAATGAACGAACCAGGGCAGTTTGTACACATTAAGGTAGCAGAGGGCATTGCGCCCCTTCTGCGCCGCCCAATTAGTATTTGTAATGTAGATCAAGAGAAGAACGAATTTACAATGCTATATCGTGCAGAAGGACAAGGGACAAAAACATTAGCAACTAGAAAACAAGGTGAAATGGTAGACGTACTAGGACCGCTAGGACATGGTTTTCCTGTAGAAGAAGCAGAAGCTGGTCAAACAGCTTTACTAGTAGGCGGGGGAATTGGTGTACCACCACTTTATGAATTATCACAGCGCCTCGTTGCAAAAGGGGTACGCGTAATTCACATCCTAGGTTTTCAAACGAAAGATGTAGTTTTCTATGAAGAAAAATTTGCAGAACTTGGTGATACGTACGTTGCGACAGTAGACGGTACACACGGTACAAAAGGATTTGTCACAGATGTAATTGATAATTACGGAATTGACTTTAATATTCTTTATTCATGTGGTCCGTTAGCGATGCTTCGTGCATTAGAAGGACGTTACAAAGAGAAAAAAGCTTATATTTCTTTAGAAGAACGTATGGGCTGTGGTATTGGAGCTTGTTTCGCATGTGTATGCCACTTACAAGAAGATCCAAGTGGACATTCTTACAAGAAGGTGTGTAGCGACGGACCAGTATTTCCAATCGGGGAGGTTGTACTATGAACAGATTGCAAGTTGAATTACCAGGATTATCATTAAAAAATCCAATTATACCGGCATCTGGATGCTTTGGGTTTGGTCGTGAATATGCACAGTTTTACGATTTAAGTGTACTAGGATCAATCATGATTAAAGCGACGACAGAACAACCACGTTATGGAAATCCAACGCCTCGTGTTGCTGAAACACCGGGCGGTATGTTAAATGCAATCGGACTTCAAAACCCGGGATTAGACAAAGTAATGAATTCTGAATTACCATGGTTAGAACAATTTGACCTTCCAATTATTGCGAACGTTGCAGGCTCACAAGCTGAGGATTACGTAGCGGTTGCGAAGGAAATTTCTAAAGCGCCTAATGTCCATGCACTAGAATTAAATATTTCTTGTCCGAACGTAAAAACAGGTGGTATCGCCTTTGGTACAAATCCTGAAATTGCTGCTGATTTAACGAAGCGAGTAAAAGAGGTTTCTGAAGTACCTGTATACGTGAAGTTGTCACCGAATGTGGCAAACATTGTGGAAATTGCAAAAGCGATTGAAAATGCAGGTGCAGATGGTTTAACGATGATTAATACATTGCTTGGTATGCGTCTAGATTTAAAAACAGCTAAACCAATTTTAGCAAACCGTACAGGTGGATTATCAGGTCCTGCGATTAAGCCAGTAGCAATTCGTATGGTACATGAAGTAAGCCAAGCGGTAAACATTCCGATTATCGGAATGGGTGGTATTGAGACAGCGGAAGATGTAATTGAATTCTTCTATGCTGGCGCAAGCGCAGTTGCAGTAGGTACAGCGAACTTTATTGATCCGTTCGTATGTCCGACAATTATTGAAGAGTTACCAGCATTACTAGATGAATTAGGATTTGATCACATTTCGGAATGTCAAGGAAGGAGCTGGAAGCAAACATGTCACAGTCGTTAATCGTTGCATTAGATTTTCCAGGGAAACAAGATGTAGAACAATTCTTGCGCCACTTTGAAGGGGAAAAGTTATTTGTCAAAGTTGGTATGGAGTTATTTTACAAAGAAGGCCCTGCGATTATTACGTACTTAAAAGAAAAAGGACATAAGATTTTTCTAGATTTAAAACTTCATGATATTCCGAATACAGTAAAAAGCGCTATGCGTAGCCTAGCTAGTCTAGATGTTGATATGGTAAATGTTCATGCTGCTGGGGGAAGCAGTATGATGAAAGCTGCGATTGAGGGATTAGAGGAAGGTAAGCAAGAAGGAAAAGAGAGACCGATTTGTATTGCAGTTACACAACTAACAAGCACTTCGGAAGCTATGATGAAAAAAGAGATCGGCATTGAGAAAACGTTAGAAGAAGCGGTTGCTCATTATGCAAAACTAACGAAAGAAAGTGGACTTGATGGCGTTGTTTGTTCAACACTTGAAGTTCCAAAATTACGTGAAGTATGCGGAAATGAATTTGTAACAGTAACACCGGGGATTCGTCTTGCAAGCGATGATGTAAATGACCAGGTGCGCGTAGCAACACCGAAACGTGCGAGGGAACTTGGCTCAAGCTACATCGTAGTTGGACGTAGTATTACAAAAGCAGAAAATCCGCTTGAAGCGTATAAAACAGTAAAACAACAGTGGGAAGGTGTAACAGTATGAAAAAAGAAATCGCATCGCATTTATTAGAAATTGGAGCAGTATTTTTACAACCAAACGATCCATTCACATGGTCTTCAGGTATGAAATCACCAATTTATTGTGATAACCGTTTAACTTTATCTTATCCAAAAGTACGTCAAGCGATTGCAGCTGGATTAGAAGAGTTAATTAAAGAGCACTTCCCAACTGTAGAAGTTATTGCAGGAACAGCAACTGCTGGTATTGCGCACGCTGCATGGGTAAGCGATCGTATGGATTTACCAATGTGCTACGTACGTAGTAAAGCAAAAGGTCACGGTAAAGGGAACCAAATCGAAGGAAAAGCTGAAAAAGGTCAAAAAGTAGTAGTAGTAGAGGACCTAATTTCAACTGGCGGTAGTGCAATTACATGTGTAGAAGCACTTCGCGAAGCTGGCTGTGAAGTATTAGGGATCGTATCAATCTTCACATACGAGCTAGAAGCAGGAAAAGAAAAGTTAGAAGCAGCGAACGTAGCATCATATTCTTTAAGTGATTACAGTGCATTAACTGAAGTTGCAGCAGAAAAAGGTATGATTGGACAAGCTGAAACGAAGAAATTACAAGAGTGGCGTAAAAATCCAGCTAACGAAGCTTGGATCACAGCGTAACACGAAAAAAGACGACCGCGGGGGAACGCGGTCGTTTTTTTATATCATTGTTATAATTTCAAGTAAAGTTCCATCAATATCAAAGAAAATCATATTACAATCTCCTTAACTACTTAGCGCTTTCTGCAAGCTTATATCCTCTTACAAACAATAGAGTCACATAAGAAACAATAAATGAGAAAATGCTATACATGCCGACCCAAAAGAAAAATTTTGGAGTAAAGGCGATAACACCTATTATTAAAAAACTAGCAAACGTTACAATCGGCATTACGTAATACGTTTTCGTCTTGCGCGTTCCAATAACAGAAACGATAAAGATAAGTAACGGACAAATTAATAAGACGAAAATCAATTCATTCATAGTTATGTCCCCTTTTCTAATTGAAGTAATCTGTTTCTCGTAAACGTTTTGAAAAAATTACTCTCCTAATATAATTTCGCTAAGGGATAACGAATCCCTGTTGAAAACCAGTAATTCATGATGAATTTTACAAGAAAAAACGTAAGCAAGAGAACACTTGCTTACGTTATAAAATAAACATCGCAAAGATAGTGGTGACAATTAAACCGATAATAACAGGTAAAAAGTTTCGGCGTGCAAGTTCAAATGGATCTACCTTGCAAATTGCAGCAGCAGGAATAAGCGCCCAAGGAATTAACGTCCCGCCCCCGGTCCATATAGCTGCAATTTGCCCGAGTGCTGTTAATGTAGCTGTTCCATGGCCAAGTGCTGTTCCAAAAAGATTGGCAATGGAACCAGCAAGTGATATACCTGAAAAACCTGATCCATCTAAGCCGGTAATGACACCAACGATGGTTAATGTCCCTGCCGATACATATTGATTTAAAGGAACAGTTTGAGATAAAGCGATGCCTAAGTCGTTAATGATTCCGTGTGAACCTTTCGGTAAATAGTCACCGATAATTTTTACAAATCCACTATCTCCTAAATAAAAGAGTGCAGCGATAGGAATAACTGGTCCGAAAATTTTAAAGCCAAATTGGAGCCCTTCTATGAAATAATCGGTCGTTTTATTCAGTCCATTTCCTTTGTAGGCGATGAGGGAAATGATGATAATCATAATAACAGTCGTTCCGCCGATAAGTGCAGTTGCGTCGCTTCCTTGTAATTTAAATTGAATCATGCAAAGGATATCAATGATATATATGATAGGGATACAAATAGCGAGCCATTTTTTTATGCGAGGAGATAATGAAGTGAGCGTTTTAGAAAACTCAGTTGATGGAATAGCTTCTTGTATAGATAAGCCTGTATGAAACTCTTTTCGTAAGAAGAAAAAAGCGACAGAAGTTGTCACAATGCCCATAACGATAACGAGTGGAACACTTGCAGATACGACGCTGGAAACAGGGAGACCAGCCGCGTCTGCAGTTAATTTCGGTGCACCTTGAATAACGAAGTCTCCAGATAAGGCGATGCCGTGTCCAAATAAGTTCATAGCAATTGCAACCCCAATTGGAGGAAGGCCGACACGTACAGCAACCGGTAATAAAATAGCTCCCATTAAGGCGACAGCTGGAGAAGGCCAAAAGAAGAAAGAAATGGTCATCATTAAAAGGCCGATAATCCAGTAGGCGAGTGTAGGTGTACGAATCATTTTTGTAAATGGTGAAATCATCGTATCATTTATGCCAGTATGAACGAGTAAATTGCTCATTGATACGATAATGGAGATGATTAATATAGTTGGTAATAGCTCAGTAATGGCGTAAATGAAACTTTGAAAAATTCCGCTAATGGCAAGAGGGATAGAACTTGTTGCAGTTAATGCTAATAAAAAGATAAAAACAATACAAATGATAGTCGTATCTTTTCGGAGAATAAAAAAGGTAATAATAGTGAGTAAACAAATAATGTAGAGAGCGTGTAATAGCGTTAATTCAACTCCCATAACATTCACATCCTTTAGGCATTCGTGTAGTTTATTGTATGAAAGCAATGAAAGTATGTGAGTATAGGAAAAAGAAAAAAGTAAAATTTCATGTACTGTAATGGTAAGAACGATAAATGGATGTTGCAATACAAATAATCCTAAAAATGGAATTCGAGGAGGGCTTATGCGCAAAAAAATTGGGTTTTGGGGATTTACTATATCTTGTAGTCTATTAATCACTTTAAATTTGTTTACAAACAATGAATGGATCAGTATCATACCTGTTTTCGGCTTTGTTTTTGTACTGTTATATAACTGGAATGATATGAAACAATATAGTAAGAAAAGTATCGGAATTATGATAGGTGTCATTGTTGTTTGCTCATTTTTTATAGGAGTTATTTTAATAGAAGGGCAGAAACGAATGGAAAAAATCTCTATTTTTCAAGAATGGATGTCGTCTGCAAAAGGTCTTTATATTGTAATTGTCGTTGTTATTTTTCTGAAAATTGTTATAAGCATAGCAAGTTACATATTAAAGGAGAAGTAGAATGGGGAGTATGAATGAGAGAGAAAATAGGGTATTATGGTGTGCTCGTTTGTTTACTATTATCAGTTATTTCAGGGCAATTTCTTAAAAGTGAATGGATACCGATTATATTATGTATAGGAGCATTGATTTTTGCACCTATGTATCGCTGGAAGGAATGGAAAGTATATAGTCGAAAGAAGAAAATTGTTTTCAGCATTGAGTTTGTCATTATAATCAGCACAATTCCGTTTTTGCTATTGAAAGGAAATGAGATACTAGATGGAATTGTAATGTTTCAAGGTGGTTATTTATTGCGAAAATGCTGTATTTAATATGTATATTAATGTCGGTAGTGGTAATCGTTAAAAAAGTAAACGAAAAGTTATTCGTTAATGAATAAAAGAAAATGCCACCTTATTCGGTGGCATTTTCTCATTTTACTGAATGAGATTTTTGCATTTTTTTAATTAAACGAATTTGTCCGCGATGATTGATTTCATCTTCAAAAACGTGAAACCATTTAAAGTAGTTGTTAGCTGGTTTGTCATACCAAAAGTCTGTTGTTTTAAACAGCCATTCATCAGGTAATGATTGAAATGTTGCAATCGTTTTGGAACGTACTTCTTGTAATGTATTGATGTAAAATTTTATAGATTTTCCTTTTATTTTCTCGCGTCCAAGGTTCCCTAACTCAATAGCAGGTAACCAATGTTCTAATTCAGCTTCCGTCGGTTCACGGTCTTCAAAGGTATGAATTTGGTAGTAAAATTCAATAGCAGCCATATGGTACAATAACATACCAATTGAATTTGCGTCCTTATCATATAAATAATCAAGTTCTTCAATTGTTAAACCTTCCACTGCTTGCATTGTTGTATAGCGAGCGTAATTCATCATGGAAACAAGATTTGAAAATTCTCCTTGTAAACCCTCTATTTTCTCAATTATAAAATTCAATTAAAATTCCCCCTCTTTAAATGAATACTCCAGAGAAGGAATTCTATGTGCAAAGAAAAAGTTTTGTTATTAACAAGGGATTACAATTAGTTCCCGATTTGATTTTGTAATAACTTCATAGCCTTCTTTTGTAATGACGATATCGTCTTCAATTCTACAACCGCCCCAGTTCGGTATGTAAATGCCCGGCTCAACTGTAACAACCATACCTTCTTGTAAAGTTACCTTACTTTCTTGGGATAGGCGAAGCGGTTCATGTATTTCTAACCCAAGACCGTGCCCAGTAGAGTGGCCAAAGTATTGACCGTATCCATGTTCTGTAATGTAATCCCTCGTTATATCATCGATACTTTTCGCAGTTTCTCCAGGCTTAATCGCTTCAGTCCCACGTTTTAACGCTTCTCGTACAACATTGTATATTTTTTTGAATTCTTCCGATGGTTCCCCTATTGCTACAGTACGTGTTATATCGGAACAATATCCGTCGTAAAGTGCACCGAAGTCTAATGTAACGATATCCCCTCGTTCGATTATTTTATTTGATGCAACTCCATGGGGAAGTGAAGAACGAACGCCTGAGGCTACAATGATTTGGAATGAAGAAGATGTAGCCCCTTTTTTTCGCATGAAAAATTCTAATTCATCTCGTACAGCATTTTCACTTATTCCTGGTTTTAGAAACGTAAGAATGTGGTGAAATGCTTCGTCCGCGATATTAGCTGCAATTTTCATTGTTTCTATTTCAGGCGTGTCTTTAATGATACGAATATTTTCGATAATTTCGCACACTTGAATCATTTCCGCCTGTACGTATTTTTGCAAGTTTTTATATTGTTGCAATGTCATGTTGTTTTCTTCAATTCCAAGTTTTTGAATGTTTAATTTCGATACTTGATGTGCAATTTCTTTTTCTAAATTTCCTTTATGCATAATAATTTCAGCATCTTTTATTTGTGATTTCGCTTGATCTACATAGCGGAAATCAGTGATAAAAACAGCTTGATCGGCAGAGATTAAGACGACGCCAGCGCTACCTGTAAAGCCTGTTGCATATTGACGGTTTTCTTTCTTTGTAATAAGTAACCCGTCGATTCCGTAATTATGTAGTTGTTTTTGGATGTTAGTTATTCTTATATTCATTTTAATTCCTCCTTTTTATATTAATAAAGCAAGAATTGTGCCAATATATTTATTTAGAATAAAAGAGAAGAGGGTAGCTGTGTGTCAAAAAAACTAGACGGATGTAAAATAAATATATATATAATTTTTACAGTAAGTTTTTATGTGAATGAACAATAATGTAAACTTGCAAACAAAATCTTTTTAATTTAAATATTATATTTTTTGTATAAACAAATTAAAAGATTGGTATAATAAGGGATTGTTACGTTTTTTTGTAGGTAAAGAGATGTAACGAAAAAATTGAGTTAAGGAATGTGAATGTATGAAGAAATTAAGTAAAGTAATGTCATTTTGTTTGGCCGCTAGTATGCTTGTTATAACGGGGTGTGAAACAAGTGAAAACAAAGTTCAAGTGAATAAAATGATTGACCAGCTTGATGAAGCGCCAGAAGTGACAGAAAAAGAAGCAAAAAAGATTGTAAGAAAGAGTGTAGATGGAATAGCAAACGCGTTTAGTGAGATGGAAAAAGAAAATGGATGGAGCCGAAATAATTCTGGGGATTTAGAGACAGTTAAAAAAGGAGTTAAGGGATTAGTTTCAAAAAAGTTTGTAGAGAATCAGCTTCCTGAATTGCTTAATAACTTTAATAGATCAAGAGAGACTGATATGTTACCATTCCCAAATTATTTTCAATCTGAAATAAGATTTTCTTCTTCACAAGATAAAGAAAATTTAACGGTACATACATTAAGTTTAGAAGATGAAATAGGTCATGCGGCCCAAGAATGGGAATTTCATTTGGTGTATAAAGAAGGGGAATGGTTAATGGATAAATGGTCATTCGTTTTTCCTGAAGATTTAAAACTTACAAAAGAAGAAGCAAATAGAATTTTACAAATGCCAGACGATAAGAATGTGTCATTTGTAAGTGAAGAAAATAGTGGCGATAAGAAATATATATTCAAAGATAGTAACGGATTAATTACTGTAAATGCGAAAACATCTCTTATTTCATACAATGTAGATGAAAATAGGTATGAAAAAGTAACGAAAGAAAGAAATATTCAAGAAACAGAACAAGTACAGAGAAAGGATTCCAGTGCGTATACAGGCTCAAAAGACGAGAAACAATCGCAAAAAGAATCTTCTTCAAAGATAGATAGAGCAAATGTTTTAAGCGAATTAGCTGCTATAGATAAACAAGAAAAACATACGAATGCTATGTCAACCAATGATATAGTAAATGAAATAGAAGGAAATTATGAACTGTGGGATAATAAACTAAATGAAATTTACAGTACATTAAAAAGTACGATGTCAGCTGATGCGTTCCAGTCGTTAAAAACGAAACAAATTGCGTGGGTTAAAGAAAAAGAAAGTAAAGTTAAAGCAATTGGTACTGATACAAATAACGGAACGATGAGGCGTATCGAAGCCTCAGAAGAGAAATATAAGATGACAAAAGCAAGGTGTTATGAATTAGTAAATGGGTATATGAATTAGTGTGAACGAATATAAAAAAATGCGTTGCTTATAAGCAACGCATTTTTTATTTACGCTTTTAATTTCATTACAATATCAGCATCTGGTGTTACATATACGGTTTGCTGATTGTCGTACGTAACAAAACCAAGTTTTGCACCACTCGGTTTTTTGACATGGCGTATTTTGGTGAAATCAACAGGTACAGAGCTAGACTCTTTCGCTTTACTGTAATAGGCAGCAATTTTGGCAGCTTCTAGTAAAGTTTCTTCAGCAGGTTCTAAAGAACGAATGACAACGTGAGAGCCAGGTATGTCTTTCGTATGTAACCAAATTTCATCACGGCGGGCAAACTTCGTTGTTAAATAATCATTTTGTTTATTGTTTTTACCAACGAAAATCTCTGTGCCATCACTTGCTACATATTTATCTAATACTGGTTTAGTAGGCTTTTTCTTTGCGTTTTTCGTTTTACGATTGCGCACATAACCTTCTTCAGCTAATTCCTCACGAATTTCTTCAATATCTTTTGAAGAAGCAGCTTCCATTTGTTGAAGTAAGCTATCAAAATAAAGAATTTCTTCATTTGTTTTTTCGATTTGTTCTTCTACAACAACAACTGAATTTTTTGCTTTTTGATACTTTTGGAAATAGCGTTGTGCATTTTCAGATGGTGTTTTTAAAGGATCTAATGTAATTTTTACAGTTCCACCATTCTCATCGTAATAATTAACGACCTCAATATCTTTATCGCCCTTTTTTAAAGCGTACATATTGGCTGTAAGTAGCTCTCCAAATAGTTGATATTTATCTGCTTTTCCAGCATCTTGCAGTGTTTTTTGGAGTTTAATGAGTTTTTTCTCGTTTTTATTTTTTTCGTTTTGCATAAAGCGTTCTAAATCATGAGCTTGTTGTTTTACACGATCACGTTCTGCTTTGCCAAAGAAGAAACGATCTAACAATTCGCTTACTGATGAGAATGTTTTTTCTTCTCCTTGCAAGTGTGTAAGAGGGAAAAGATAAAAGAATTCTTTTCCATTTGCAGTAATCATTGTAGGTGTATATGCATGAGATAGTAATGGTGTTTGTATAGAGAAAAATGCTTCTGATAATGCTTTCTCGTTTACCATACCGGCTTTCTTTACTATTTCTTTTGCAAATAATGGGGATATTCCCATGAAAGCACCGACGAGTTGTTTATCCATATTTCCAGATAGAAAGTCTAGCGGTCTAATAAAATCATCTGCGGTTTCAATTTGCAGAGGATTGATTTTATGTTGGGCTGGTGGCGCGACGTACTCAGCACCAGCATATACAGTTCGGTGACGGTTTACGGCTAATGAAACGTGTTTTAAGCTATCTAAAATCACGTTTGTTTTCGTATCTAATAAGATAATGTTACTATGTCGTCCCATTATTTCAATTACTAATGTTTTTAATGATTCGTCTCCGATTTCATTACGACTGCGAACAGTAATTTGAATAATGCGTTCTAAGTCGATTTGTTCAATTTTTTCAATAAATCCACCTTCTAAATGTTTGCGAAGAAGCATACAGAACATCGGCGGTATTGCTGGCGAATCGTAGTTTTGATTCGTTAAGTGCATACGCGCATATGTAGGATGAGATGAAAGAATTAGTTTTTGGTTCTTTCCATTCGCTCGAATATGTAATAAAATCTCGTATTTTGAAGGTTGATATATTTTGGAAATTCTTCCTGTGTAAAGAGAATTTTCAATTTCATGTGTAATCGCTCTTGTAAATAATCCATCGAATGCCATAAATGAACACTCCTTTCTAACTAAATGTTAATTATAGCATTTTTTTGGACGAGGCTGAATAAGCTTTCAATAGAGTATGTCTGGAATCAGGAGGTCGATAGCAGGATGAACTGGTATGGAATGCGAGCACATGAAGTGGAAGAAAGAACGAATACGAATGTAAAGGTTGGACTTACAGAGAAAGAAGCAGAAGGGCGAGTAAAGAAATTTGGTACTAATGAATTAGAAGAAGCAAAAAGGCCTTCTGCACTAATGGTATTTTTAGCACAGTTTAAAGATTTTATGGTACTCGTTTTGTTTGGAGCAACAATTGTTTCTGCGTTTTTAGGTGAATACATTGATTCTATTGCTATTGTTGCCATTGTTATTATCAATGGTATTCTCGGCTTTTTTCAAGAAAGAAAAGCTGAAAAATCATTGGAAGCTTTAAAGGAACTAGCCGCTCCGCAAGTTACTGTAATGCGGAATGGAAAGTGGGTAAAAGCACCATCTAAAGCACTTGTTTTAGGTGATATTATTAAGTTTTCCAGTGGTGATCGTATTGGGGCTGATGTGCGTCTTGTTGAGGCATCAAGTTTATATATTGAAGAGTCTGCTTTGACAGGGGAGTCCGTACCTGTACAAAAGAAGGTAGAAGCATTGCAAGGGCAAGATGTTGCAATTGGGGATCAAAAAAATATGGCTTTTATGGGGACAATGATTACGCGAGGATCTGGTACAGGAGTCGTTGTAGCAACTGGTATGAATACAGCGATGGGGCAAATTGCAAATATGTTGCAAAATGCAGAGCAAATGGAAACGCCACTGCAAAGAAGGTTAGAACAGCTCGGAAAAATATTAATTATTGTAGCTCTTATTTTGACAGCGCTCGTTGTATTGGCTGGTGTGTATCAAGGGAATGAAGTATATCATATGTTTTTAGCTGGCGTATCGCTAGCTGTTGCGGCTATTCCAGAAGGATTGCCAGCAATTGTTACAGTAGCTTTATCACTTGGTGTACAGCGTATGATAAAAAAGAGAGCAATTGTAAGGAAGTTACCGGCCGTAGAAACGTTAGGCTGCGCTTCTGTTATATGCTCTGATAAAACGGGAACAATGACGCAAAACAAAATGATGGTAACACATATGTGGTCAGGCGGAGAATTGTGGAAAGTGACAGGGCAAGGATATGAACCTAATGGCTCTTTTATGAAAGGTGAAAAAGAAGTGAATCCAGCTAAGACAAAATCACTTTATCAGCTACTTACATTTGGTTCACTATGTAACAATGCAAATATTATTCAAAAGAAAAAGGCGTACGTATTAGATGGAGATCCGACAGAGGGAGCGCTTGTAGCTGCAGCAATGAAAGCTGGGATAACACGTGAGGCATTAAAAGGGAAATTTGAAATTATTCGTGAATTCCCCTTTGATTCAACTCGAAAAATGATGAGTGTTATTGTACGAGATCGAGAGGGGAAAAAGTTTATTGTTACGAAAGGAGCACCGGATGTTCTTTTGCAACTGAGTCAAACAATCTTATGGGGGGATAAGCAGCAGCCGTTAAGTGAGCTATATAGAAAAGAAGTACAGGCGGCTATTCATAGCTTAGGTAGTCAAGCGCTTCGAACAATTGCAGTTGCGTTTAAACCTTTAAAAGTCACGGATTCTATTGAACATGAAAGAGACGTTGAAAAAGATTTTATGTTGGTTGGAATACAAGGTATGATTGACCCGCCAAGGCCAGAAGTGGCGCAGGCGGTAAAAGAGTGTAAAGAAGCTGGTATTCGAACAGTAATGATTACAGGTGATCATAAAGTGACAGCAATGGCGATTGCTGAACAATTAGGAGTTTTACCACCAGATGGACGCGTTGTTGAAGGAGTAGAACTCGCGAATATGGATGTGGAGGAATTAGAAAATGTTGTAGAAGATACGTATGTATTCGCTCGTGTATCACCTGAGCATAAATTGAAAATTGTTAAGGCACTGCAAAATCAAGGACATATAGTAGCGATGACAGGTGATGGAGTGAACGATGCTCCAGCGATAAAAACAGCGGATATTGGGATAGCGATGGGAATTACAGGGACAGATGTTGCGAAAGAAGCCTCTTCACTTGTTTTACTAGACGATAATTTTGCTACAATTAAATCAGCAATTAAAGAAGGAAGAAATATATATGAGAACATACGTAAGTTCATTCGCTACTTATTGGCGTCAAATGTTGGAGAAATTTTAGTTATGTTATTTGCGATGTTACTTGCATTACCACTGCCGATGGTTCCTATTCAAATTTTATGGGTGAACTTAGTTACTGATGGTTTACCAGCGATGGCATTAGGTTTGGATAAGGCTGAAGGAGATGTGATGAAGAGAACACCGCGTCACCCGAAAGAAGGGGTATTCGCTAGAGGGCTTGCGTGGAAAATAATAAGTCGAGGGTTTTTAATTGGAGCAGTGACGTTAGTGGCGTTTATTATTGCGTATAACCAACATCCAAATGAACTGAAATATGCACAAACTGTAGCGTTCGCGACGTTGGTACTTGCTCAGCTTATTCATGTATTTGATTGTCGTAGTGAGCATTCTGTCTTTCACCGTAATCCATTTGGGAACGTGTATTTAGTAGGGGCGGTTATTATTTCGTTACTACTCATGCTAGTGGTTATATATTATCCACCGTTACAACCAATCTTTAGCACAATGCCGATACAAGCAAGAGATTGGTTATTAATTGGAGGTTTATCATCAATTCCGACTTTCTTACTAGTAGGTTCTTTATTAACAGGGAAAAAGACTAAGAAGAAAAAGCCGATATTATATAAGAAGGGATTAAACTTGAAATAGTCAATGTTATGAAAATGTGATATAATTTACAGAAGGTAGTAGAGCCTTGTCTCTATTACCTTTTTCATTGAGTTATTTTATGGCTTGGATGTGATAAAAATGATTTCTAGTATGACAGGGTTTGGAAGATCGAAAGTAGAAAGTGATACTTTTCAAATTACAGTAGAAATGAAATCGGTGAACCACCGTTTTTTAGAGATGAGTATTCGACTTCCTAAGCAAATGATGGTATTTGAGGACAAAATTCGTAAAATAATTGCACAGCAAGTTCGACGTGGACGCATTGAAGTGTCTATTAGTATAGCGGGTGAAGGACTTGTTGAAAGAAAATTAAGTGTGAATTGGTCACTTCTTGAGCAGTACCAATCGATGATGGAAGATATAAAAGGGAAATTTCAATTACAAGATTCTATTACACTTCAGCAATTAATGGCAATGCCAGAAGTAACAGCAATTGAAGAAATAGAAAATGTAAATGAACATTTTGAGAACAGTTTATATGAGGCTGTTCGTCAAGCTGCTCATATGTTGAAAACGATGAGAGATGGCGAAGGAGAACGATTACATAAAGATATAGCGTATCGTTTACAAGAGATTAGCAATTGTGTAAATGCAATTATTCCACATGCACCAATTGTTACACAAAAATATCGTGAACGATTAGAAAATCGCTTAAAAGAATTACATAATCAAGATCTAGATGAACAAAGATTGCTAACAGAAGTCGCAATCTTTGCAGAGCGTTGTGATATTCATGAAGAGTTAGTTCGTTTGCAAAGTCATTTAGAGCAATTTCGTGAAACATTGCAGATTGAAGAGCCTGTTGGAAGGAAAATGGATTTCATCGTGCAAGAGATGCATAGAGAAATTAATACGATTGGTTCTAAGGCAAATGACTTAACAATTTCAAAATATGTTGTAGAAATGAAAAATAACCTTGAAAAAATTCGTGAACAAGTACAAAATATTGAGTAGCTTTCAAAAAATATATAAAGTTATACGTGGTGGAGAAATCGGATAGACTTACTAGGAGGCGCAAACTATGGCCATGCGGTTTTTAAATATTGGATACGGAAATATTGTATCTGCTCATCGAATTATTGCTATTGTAAGTCCGGAGTCAGCTCCTATTAAACGAACAGTACAGGAAGCACGCGAACATAATGCTTTGCTTGATGCTACGTATGGGAGAAAAACAAGGGCGGTTATTGTTATGGATGATGGGCATGTTGTATTAAGTCCAATTCAACCAGAGACGATTGCACATCGTTTGAATAATAAAGAAGATTTAAGTGAGGAAGGGTAGGTTTTACATATTTATGAGAAGTAGAAGAGGATTGCTCATCGTTCTTTCAGGGCCTTCTGGGGTTGGAAAAGGGACGGTTCGTAAAGAGCTGTTTAGCCATGAGGATACACGTTTTCAGTACTCTATTTCAGTAACGACACGTAAGCCGCGTGAAGGTGAAGTAGATGGTGTGGATTATTTCTTTAAAGAAAGAGAAGAATTCGAGGAAATGATTCGTAATGAAAAATTACTTGAGTGGGCTGAGTTCGTAGGTAATTATTACGGAACACCGATTGACTATGTTGAAAAAACATTACAAGAAGGAAAAGATGTATTCTTAGAAATTGAAGTGCAAGGAGCAATTCAAGTTAAGAAAGCTTTCCCAGAAGGTGTATTTATTTTCTTAGCACCTCCAAGTTTATCTGAACTAAAAAGCCGTATTGTCGGACGTGGTACAGAGACTGAAGATGTTATTGAAAATCGTTTAACTGTAGCGAAAGAAGAAATCGAGATGATGGACGCTTACGACTATGTAGTAGAAAACGATCAAGTTGAATTAGCTTGTGATAGAATTAAAGCAATTGTGGTTGGCGAACATTGCCGCCGCGAAAGGGTAGCAAAATATTATAAAGAAATGACGGAGGGTCTATAATTATGTTAAATCCATCAATTGACTCATTACTACAAAAAATCGATTCTAAGTACACATTAGTAACAGTAGCTGCAAAACGCGCGCGTGAAATGCAACTTGCTAATAACTGTGTTGTAGAAAAACCTGTTTCTCATAAATGTGTAGGTAAAGCATTAGAAGAAATCGATGCAGAAGCATTAAGCTACGTACCAAGTGAAGATAAAGTAGCTGAATAAGCCTTTGCCTTCGACAAAATAAAACATAGACTTTATAATTTTCTATGTAACGGTAACAACCTATTTACAAGTAGGTTGTTATTTTTTTACGAAAGGAATGAAATATTGGTACTGACGAGCTGAGAATTCTATTTCAGTATTATAAGTTTGAAAAAGAAAGAGGACGAGTCATATGCTAAAAGGGAAAAAGATACTTCTATGTGTAACAGGAGGCATTGCGGTTTTTAAAGCAGCTGCGTTAACGAGTAAATTGACACAATCTGGCGCGATTGTAAAAGTAATGATGAGTGAGTCGGCAATGAAGTTTGTTACGCCTCTTACATTCCAAGCGCTTTCTCGCCATGATGTATATACGGATACATTTGATGAGAAAGACTCAGCTGTTATTGCTCATATTGATTTAGCAGATTGGGCGGATGTTGTACTTGTCGCACCTGCTACTGCCAATTGTATTGGAAAGTTAGCTGGTGGTATTGCAGATGATATGATTACAACTACTTTGTTAGCTACTACAGCTCCGGTATGGATTGCGCCTGCTATGAATGTGCATATGTATGAAAATAAAATAGTTCAAAAAAATATGATGACATTGAAAACGCTAGGATATACATTTATTGAGCCTGGGGAAGGCTTTTTAGCATGTGGATATGTAGCGAAGGGACGACTAGAAGAACCTGAAGCAATTATTGCACGGTTAGAGGAAGCTTTCTCAGAACACAAACCATTGCAGGGAAAAAGAATATTAATAACTGCTGGCCCAACACGTGAAAAGGTTGATCCAGTTCGTTTTATGACAAATTTTTCTTCTGGAAAAATGGGGTATGCGATTGCGGAAGTGGCAGCGAATTTAGGCGCTGATGTTATACTCGTTTCAGGACCGACAGCATTAAATCCACCGTTACATGTAACGACAGTGCAAGTGGAATCTGCACAAGATATGTTAGAAGTGGTTCTTCAACATTATAAAAACGTAGACGTTGTCATTAAAACAGCAGCAGTTGCAGATTATCGTCCGAAATATGTTCATGAGAATAAAATGAAAAAGCAAAATGGTGATGCTGTCATTGAACTTGAAAGAACGGTGGATATTTTAAAAACGTTAGGTCAGAAAAAGGATAAACAGTTACTTATCGGTTTTGCTGCTGAAACGACAAATGTAGAGGAATATGCAACGAAAAAACTACGTGAGAAAAATGCAGATATGATTGTCGCGAATGATGTAAAAGCGCAAGGAGCTGGATTTGGCACGGATACGAATATTGTAACAATGTATAGAAAAGATGGAAAAGTTATTGAGTTGCCACTTTTAATGAAAAAAGAGGTAGCTCGTGAAATATTGAAGCAAATTGAAATGATGTTAGAAGATGATCGTTTATGAAATTTGCAAGTGTAATTGTTGATGTACCTGCTCGTCAGACAGATCGACCATTTGATTACATTATCCCTAAAAAATGGGAAGATATTGTACAGACAGGAATGCGTGTAGTAGTTCCGTTTGGCCCAAGAAAATTGCAAGGTTTTATTATTGGGATTAAAGATTCGGTGGATGTAGAAAGTAAGAAGTTAAAGACAATCCATGAAATATTAGATGTAACACCGGTTTTAAATGATGAATTATTAAAGCTTGGATATTGGCTTACAAGTGAAACGTTATGCTACATGATTTCAGCTTTTCAAGTGATGCTTCCAACTGCGATAAAAGCAATGTATAAAAAACGTCTACAACTTTGTAAACAGGAAGAAATAGCACCTGAAATACTATATTTATTTCAGGATAAAGAAGCAATTGATTTTGAAGTAATCGAGCAACAGCCACATTTATACCGAACTATTCAACAAGAAATTAAAAATGGTACGGTTGAAGTCGTTTATCAAGTGAAAGATAAAGTACAAAAGAAGAAGCAAAGAGTGGTTCAGCCGGAGTTGCCAGAAGATAAATTGGAATTAGCGGCATTTGAACTGAAAAGTAAAAAACAACAAGATGTACTTTATTATTTTGTGGAAAATTATAAAAGTGCACCGTTGAAAGTAATTACAGAAGAGTTACAAATAACAGATGCTCCAATAAAAGCACTTGTTAAAAAGGGATTCATTTCAGAAAAGTATGTGGAAGTATACCGAAATCCGTATGACGATGATGATTTTGAACAAACAAAACCATTTCCGCTTACGGAGGAACAAAAACAAGTTATTACACCGATTTTATCATCAATTACAAATGAAACTTATAATCCATTTTTACTATATGGTGTTACAGGAAGTGGAAAGACAGAAGTATATTTACAATCTATAGCAGCAGTGCTCAAGAAAGGAAAAGAAGCTATCGTTCTTGTTCCTGAAATTGCACTAACGCCCCAAATGGTGGATCGTTTTAAAGGTAGGTTTGGCTCACAAGTTGCAGTTCTTCATAGTGCGTTGTCTGTTGGAGAAAAGTATGACGAGTGGCGTAAGATTTTAAGAAAAGAAGTGAAAGTTGTAGTTGGTGCGCGTTCAGCTGTTTTTGCGCCTTTTGAGAATTTAGGGATTATTATTATTGATGAAGAGCATGAATCAAGTTACAAACAAGAAGATAATCCGAGGTATCATGCAAGAGATGTAGCTGTCTGGAGAGGACAATATCATAAATGTCCTATCGTTCTTGGTAGTGCGACACCAACACTTGAATCGTTTGCAAGGGCGAAAAAAGGTGTTTATGAACTATTAACAATGGAAAAACGTATGAATGAACAAGCTTTACCAACGGTAGAGATTGTTGACATGCGAGAAGAACTTCGTGACGGGAATCGATCAATGTTTTCTAAGGCGCTGCATGAAAAAATAGCAGATCGATTAGAAAAGAAAGAACAAATGGTACTCTTTTTAAATAGAAGAGGTCATTCTACATTTGTTATGTGCCGTGATTGTGGGTATGTTGTTCAATGTCCGCATTGTGATATTTCATTGACATATCATAAAATGAATCATCGTTTAAAATGTCATTATTGTAGTTACGAAGAGAATATGCCAACTGAGTGTCCAGCTTGTCAAAGTACATACATTCGTTTCTTTGGTACAGGTACACAAAAGGTAGAAGAAGAAATTACAAAACTATTTCCAGAGGCACGAGTCATTCGAATGGATGTAGATACGACAAGTCGAAAAGGAATGCATGAAAAATTATTAAAGGCGTTCGGGGAAGAAAAAGCAGATATATTACTCGGAACACAAATGATTGCTAAAGGATTAGATTTTCCGAAAGTAACGCTCGTTGGGGTGTTAACTGCAGATACGATGCTTCACTTACCTGATTTTCGGGCGAGTGAAAAGACATATCAGCTATTGACGCAAGTAAGTGGACGAGCGGGTAGACATGAATTGCCAGGGGAAGTTGTGATTCAAACGTATACGCCAGAACATTACAGTATAGAGTTAGCGAAGAACCAACAATATGATGTGTTTTTTGACCAAGAAATGCAAATGAGACGAACAAGACAATATCCCCCATATTACTATGTTGTACTCGTAACTGTATCTCATTCTGAATTATTAAAAGCGGTACAAGTGACGGAAAAAATTGCCTCGTATTTACGAACGCATTGCTCACAGCAAACAATGGTGCTAGGACCAGTTGCTTCAGCGATTCCAAGGATAAAAGATAGATATCGTTATCAATGCATGATAAAATACAAACGGGAACCAAACTTAAAGAACGTGCTCAAAATGGTAAATGAACATTATCAAGCAGAAATGCAAAAAGAGCTACAAATCTCAATTGATTTTAATCCAACAATGTTAATGTAGCGGAGGGAAATATGGCAGTTTTAGAAATAATAAAGCATCCAAATGAAGTGTTAGAAACACCATGCGAAAGAGTAATTAACTTTGATAAAAAGTTAGTGAAATTGTTGAAAGATATGCATGAAACAATGTTAATTGCGGACGGAGTCGGTTTAGCTGCGCCTCAAGTAGGTGTAAGCTTGCAAGTAGCGGTTGTTGATGTCGATGATGATACTGGGAAAATCGAGTTAATCAATCCATCAATATTAGAAAAACGTGGTGAACAAGTAGGTCCCGAAGGCTGTTTAAGCTTCCCGGGACTTTATGGTGAAGTAGAACGTGCCGATTATATTAAAGTAAGAGCACAAAATCGCCGTGGGAAAGTATTCTTATTAGAAGCGGAAGGATTTTTAGCGCGTGCAATTCAACATGAAATCGATCATTTACACGGTGTTTTATTTACATCGAAAGTGACAAGATATTATGAAGAAAACGAACTAGAATAGGTGTTAAAAGGAGCGGTTTTTAAATGATAAAAGTAGTGTTTATGGGAACACCGGACTTTTCAGTGCCGGTGCTTCGTCGTCTTATTGAAGATGGCTATGAGGTAGTAGGTGTTGTGACGCAACCTGATCGTCCAGTAGGTAGAAAAAAAGTATTAACACCTACACCTGTTAAAGTTGAAGCGGAAAAACATGGTATCCCTGTGTTACAGCCGTTAAAAATTCGTGAAAAAGATGAATATGAAAAAGTATTGGCATTAGAGCCAGATTTAATTGTAACAGCTGCATTTGGGCAGATTGTACCAAATGAAATTTTAGAAGCACCGAAGTATGGATGTATTAATGTTCACGCTTCTTTACTTCCTGAACTTCGTGGTGGTGCACCAATTCATTATGCAATTATGGAAGGTAAAGAAAAAACAGGTATTACAATTATGTATATGGTAGAAAAATTGGATGCTGGTGATATCTTAACGCAAGTGGAAGTTGAAATTGAAGAGCGTGAAACGACAGGCTCATTATTTGATAAATTAAGTGAAGCAGGAGCACACCTTCTATCTAAAACAGTACCTTTATTAATTCAAGGTAAGTTAGAACCGATTAAACAAAACGAAGAAGAAGTAACGTTTGCGTACAATATAAAACGTGAGCAAGAGAAAATTGATTGGACAAAAACAGGTGAAGAAGTATACAATCACATTCGCGGATTGAATCCATGGCCAGTTGCTTATACAACTTTAGCAGGACAAGTTGTTAAAGTATGGTGGGGAGAAAAAGTGCCTGTAACTGAACCGGCTGAAGCAGGTACGATTGTTGCAATCGAAGAAGATGGTTTTGTTGTAGCAACTAGTAATGAAACAGGTGTTAAAATTACTGAATTGCAACCTTCTGGTAAAAAGCGTATGAGTTGTTCACAATTTTTACGTGGAACAAAACCTGAAATTGGAACGAAGTTAGGAGAAAATGCATGAGACAAAATGTTCGTGAATTAGCTCTTGATGGTTTAATTCAAGTGGAAAAAAGTGGTGCATATAGCAACTTACTTTTAAATAATCTAATTGAAAAAAGTACAATTGATAGAAAAGATATTGGTTTATTAACTGAAATTGTATATGGAACGATTCAACGTCGTGACACATTAGATTATTATTTACAGCCTTTTCTAAAAAAGAAGGTTGAGGCGTGGGTAAGAGTATTGCTTCGCTTATCTTTATATCAAATGATTTATTTAGACCGAGTGCCAGAAAGAGCGGCTATTCATGAAGCGGTTGAGATTGCAAAGCGTCGCGGGCATAAAGGAATTGCTGGTATGGTGAACGGTGTATTACGTTCGATTCAGAGAGAAGGTGTACCTTCTGTAGATGAAATCAAGGATCCAGTAGAACGTCTTGCAATTGCGACGAGTCATCCAGTTTGGCTTGTACAAGAGTGGACTTCTGCATATGGCTTAGAAACTGCAGAGAAAATGTGCGAAGTAAACATGTTACCACCTGTACCAACAGCACGTGTGAATGTTGATAAGGTAACGGTAGAAGAAGCGATTGAGTTGTTGGCAAGTGAAGGTATAGAAGCAAAACGTGGTGACTTGTCAGATGATGCAATTCAGATTGAAAGAGGAAATGTAGCGCATACAGAAGCGTTTAAAAAAGGATTTCTTTCTATTCAAGATGAAAGTTCTATGCTTGTAGCACGCGCTTTAGAACCGAATACGGGAGATGCAGTTCTTGATAGTTGTGCTGCTCCAGGCGGAAAAACAGCGCATATCGCGGAACGATTAAAGGGAACTGGTAAGGTCATGTCCCTTGATTTACATGCACACAAAGTACGTTTAATTAAACAGCAAGCAGAGCGACTTGGTCTAGAAAATGTCGAAACAAAAGCGCTAGATGCTAGAAAAGTGCAAGAGCACTTTGCAAATGAAACGTTTGATAAAATATTGGTAGATGCACCGTGTTCTGGATTTGGTGTAATTAGACGTAAACCTGATATTAAGTTAGGAAAAGATAAAGGTGATAGTGAAAGATTATCGACGATTCAAATTGCAATACTAGAAAAAATAGCACCATTATTAAAACAAGGCGGTCGTCTTGTTTATAGTACGTGCACAATTGAGAAAATAGAAAATGAACAAGTAATAGAGAAATTTTTACAAGAACATCCTGAATTTGAATGGGATACTACGCTTAAAGAGCGTATGCCAGAAAAATTAACTCCGTATATTGATGAAGGTCAAGTACAAATTTTACCGCATTATTTTGCGACGGATGGCTTTTATATTGCTTGTTTAAGGAAGAAGGTGTAGCATCATGGAAACGACTGTAAGAAAACAAAAGAAAAATTTAGAAACGAAGAAACCATCAATTTACTCTTTACAACTTCATGAAATGCAAGATTGGTTAAAGGAACAAGGAGAACCGAAGTTCCGTGCTGGACAAATTTTTGATTGGTTATATAAAAAACGTGTAAAAAATTATGAGGATATGTCAAACCTTTCTAAAGGATTGCGTGATAAATTGTCGAATTCCTTTGATATTACTACTTTAAACACGTTAGTAAAACAAACGTCTTCGGATGGAACAATTAAATTCTTATTCCAATTATATGACGGATATTCTATTGAAACGGTATTAATGCGACACGAATATGGAAATTCCATTTGTGTAACAACGCAAGTTGGTTGTCGTATTGGGTGTACGTTCTGTGCTTCGACACTTGGTGGATTAAAGCGAAACCTAGAAGCTGGAGAAATCGTAGCGCAAGTAGTAGAAGTTCAGCGCGCGCTTGATGAAACAGAAGAACGTGTAAGTTCTCTTGTTGTTATGGGGATTGGAGAACCATTTGATAACTATGATAATTTAATGGGATTCTTACGCATCATTAACCATGAAAAAGGACTTCATATTGGTGCGAGACATATGACTGTTTCGACGAGTGGAATTATCCCGAAAATTTATAAGTTTGCTGAAGAAGATCTACAAATTAATTTTGCGATTTCATTGCATGCTCCAAACTCAGAATTACGTTCAAAATTAATGCCGATTAACCGTGCTTATAAATTACCAGATTTAATGGAAGCTATTAAATACTATGTAAATAGAACAGGGCGTCGTATTACTTTTGAATATGGATTATTTGGAGGAGAAAATGACCAAGTAGAGCATGCTGAAGAGCTTGCTGCGCTCTTAAAAGGTGTAAAATGTCATGTGAACTTGATTCCGGTAAACTACGTACCTGAACGTGATTATGTACGTACGCCACGTGAACAAATTTTCTTGTTCGAGAAAACGTTAAAAGATCGTGGAGTGAATGTAACGATTCGCCGTGAACAAGGTCATGATATTGATGCAGCCTGCGGTCAGTTGCGTGCGAAGGAGCGCAAAGAAGAGACGAGGTGACGAGATGAAAGCCGTATTTCTATCGGATAAAGGAAAAGTTCGTCAACATAATGAAGATAGTGCAGGAGTTTTTCACAATTTAGATGGAAATGTATTAGCGGTAGTAGCAGATGGAATGGGAGGTCATCGAGCTGGTGATGTAGCTAGCTCGATGGCCATTCAATTATTCCATGATTATTGGAAGCAAACACATAATATGAATGAGCCGAAAAAAGTAGAACAATGGTTACATACTAGTGTTGGGATTATTAATGAGCGTATATATGAATACGCTCAGCAAAATGCAGAATGTAATGGTATGGGAACAACGCTTATAATAGCTGTTTGTACACCAAGCTTTGTGACAATAGGGCATATAGGAGATAGTCGTTGCTATATGGTATCAGAAGGAGAAATGACGCTAGTAACGGAAGATCATTCACTTGTAAATGAGCTTGTGAAACATGGTGAAATTTCAAAGGAAGACGCAGAGTATCATCCGAAAAAGAATGTGTTATTAAGAGCATTAGGAACAGAAGAAAAAGTTGGGTTAGATGTTAAAACGTTGGTGATTGAGGAAGATGATCAATTACTTCTTTGCTCTGATGGGTTATCAAACAAAGTTTCTATTGATGATATGCGACAAATTTTACAGTTAAATGAACAGCTTGAAGGTAAAGGGCAGTGTCTCATTCAATTGGCAAATGATCGCGGTGGAGAAGATAATATCACACTTGTTCTTATTGATTATGCGGGTTCGACAAACGAAAGTAGGTGAAGTGCAACGTGCTGATTGGAAAACGCTTAAATGACCGTTATAAGCTGCTGAAAATGATTGGTGGTGGCGGAATGGCCAATGTATATTTAGCTCATGATGATATACTTGGCCGAGATGTAGCGGTAAAAATATTAAGACTCGACTACTCAAATAACGAAGAGTTTATTAAACGTTTCCATCGAGAAGCGCAGTCTGTTACAACGTTGTCGCATCCAAATATTGTGAATATGTATGATGTCGGAGAAGAAGATGGTATATACTATCTTGTCATGGAATATGTACCAGGGCAAACATTGAAGCAATACATAATTGAGCGAGGGATGTTACCTATAGGAGAAGCTCTTGATATTATGGAGCAGTTAACATCCGCTATGGCACATGCCCATCATTTTGAAATTGTGCATCGTGATATAAAGCCGCACAATATTTTAATTCGAGCTGATGGAATAATAAAAGTAACAGATTTTGGAATTGCGACAGCTACAAGTGCAACAACAATTACACATACAAATTCAGTGCTCGGTTCAGTCCATTATTTATCACCAGAACAGGCACGTGGCGGGATAGCAAATAAACAATCAGATATCTATTCTCTTGGGATAGTTATGTTTGAATTGTTAACAGGAAGACAACCGTTTTCTGGCGAATCTGCTGTTGCCATAGCTTTAAAACATTTACAAAGTGAAATCCCATCACCAAAAAGATGGAATGAAAATATTCCGCAAAGTGTTGAAAATATTATATTAAAGGCAACTGCAAAAGATCCGTTTCACCGATATCAATCTGCCAATGCGATGAAGCGAGATATTGAAACTGCGCTATATCCAGAGAGGATAAATGAGCAACCATTTTACATACCGGAAGATATGGAAGCGACGAAAGCGATTCCGATTATTCAACAAGAACAATTATTTGAAAATGTAAGTGATGAAACGATTGTTTTAAAAGGGAGTAAGGTAGAAGAACCGATAAGAGCAGAAGCAGCTGAGTTAGATAAGAAGAAAAAACGGAGTAACAAGTGGCTTAAAGTTTTAATTTCAACATTTTTATTTTTAGCAATAGGAATAACATTAGCACTTACGGTTATTCCAGGATTATTTATTCCGAAAGATGTGAAAGTTCCTGATGTGGCTGGTATGAAATACACGACAGCTGTAAATACATTAGTAGAAAAGGGCTTTGAGGTGACGGAGCCTAATATTGTATATACAGATGATGTTGAAGTTGGGGATGTAATAAAAACGGACCCTGTAGCAGGAAGAGTCGTAAAAGAAAACGCTAAAATTACTATCTATCAATCAGGTGGAAAAAAGAAAAGTAAGATGGCAAATTTCACAGGTCAAAACTTTGAGAGTGTAAAAGCTGAGTTAGAAGAAAAATATAAACAAGTTACGGTAAATTATATTGAAAATGATAAGCCGAAAGGTGAAATTGTAGAACAAATTCCGACGCCTGATCAGATGGTTATAGAAGCGGAGCAAGAACTGAAAATCTGGGTAAGTAAAGGGCCTTATCAAATTAGACCAGGTGACTTTTCGGGGTGGACTGAAAATAGTGTAACTGGTTATTTGAATGAGAGAAAACTAACGTCAGATATAAAACGAGAGTATTCAGATACAGTCGAAAAAGGACTTGTAATTTCGCAATTTCCAAAACCAGGTACACCATTAAAAGAGGGAGATAAAGTAACTATTATTATCTCTGATGGTCAAAAGCCTAAAGTGACTAAAACGGTAAAAGTGGACAATATCTCTATCCCATATGAGCCTGCTGTAACAGGTGAAAAAAAGCCGCAAACAATAGAAATTTATAAAGAAGACATGCAGCAAAAAATGGATAGACCGGTTGAAACGAGAACAATTACTGAATCAGCGACTATTTCTTTAGAATTTGTAATTCAAGAAGGTTCAAAGGGACACTATAAAATTGTACGGGATGGAGTAACGATTATTGATAAAGAAGTACCATATCCAACTCAATAATAGTGAAAGTCTACTTATTATTATTGCCTGTTATGCTGTCTACAAAGTGGACGGTATAGCAGGCAAAAATATATGATTCAAAAAGCTAGTAAAGTGATGCAGCTGTAAATATTTTTTTGCATTTAATGGGAAATTCAATGTATATTAGCGAAAGTATATATGGTAGGTTTTGAAATCGTTATTTGGAAAATTTAAATCCATTCATTTTTAAATTCAGCATCACCTTATACAAAAAAGGAGAATTCTATGCCAGAAGGAAAAATTATAAAAGCTTTAAGTGGGTTTTATTACGTGCAGCATGAAGAAGGGGTTACGCAATGTCGTGGGCGAGGTGTATTTAGAAAAAATAAAATTACACCACTTGTAGGAGACCAAGTTGTTTTTCAGGCAGATAATCCAACTGAAGGTTATGTGCTTGAAGTGTTTGATCGAAAAAATGAACTTGTTAGACCTCCTATTGCTAATGTCGATCAAGCGATCCTTGTGTTCTCTGCAGTAGAACCAGATTTTAATCCTGGACTGTTAGATCGATTTTTAGTGCTGATTGAATATCATAACATTAAGCCAATTATTTGTATTAGCAAGATGGATTTAGTAGATGAAAAGATGAAAGCAACTGTTGAAGCTTATGCGAATGATTATCGTGAGATGGGTTATGATGTTTTATTTACTTCTATTAATACGTCAGAAAGTATTGATATATTAAAACCATACTTAGAAAATTGTGTTTCTGTCGTTGCGGGTCAATCTGGTGTTGGGAAATCTTCAATGCTTAATGTGCTACGTCCAGAATTAGAGCTGAAAACAAATGATATTTCCTCCCATTTAGGACGCGGGAAGCATACGACAAGACACGTAGAATTAATTGCAATTGGGAGTGGACTTGTAGCAGATACACCGGGTTTTAGTTCACTAGATTTCATTGATATAGAAGTAGAAGATCTTACATATTGTTTTCCAGAGTTGAAAGAAGCGAGCCAATACTGTAAATTTAGAGGGTGTACACATCTTTCTGAACCGAAATGTGCGGTGAAAGCTGCGGTTGAAGAAGGGAAGATTACAGAATATCGCTATAAGAACTATAAACAATTTGTAGAAGAAATTAGAGAGAGAAAGCCGAGGTATTAGTTATGATTAAAATTGCACCATCGATTTTATCAGCAGATTTTTCAAAATTAGGGGAAGAGATTAAAGATGTAGAAAAGGGCGGAGCGGATTACATTCACGTTGACGTAATGGATGGACATTTCGTACCAAATATTACGATTGGACCGTTAATTGTAGAAGCAATCCGTCCGATTACATCATTACCATTAGATGTACATTTAATGATTGAAAATCCTGATAACTATATCCCGACTTTTGCACAAGCGGGAGCGGATATTATTACTGTTCACGTAGAGGCGTGTCCGCATCTACATCGTACAATTCAGTTAATTAAATCTCATGGTATTAAAGCGGGCGTTGTATTAAATCCACATACGCCAGTTTCAGTGATTGAGCATGTATTAGAAGATATAGATATGGTATTACTTATGACAGTAAACCCTGGATTTGGTGGACAGAAGTTTATCCATTCTGTATTACCGAAAATTAAACAAGTTGCAGACATGGTGAAAGAGCGCAATCTAGAAGTGGAAATTGAAGTTGATGGTGGTGTAAATGCTGAAACAGCAAGACTTTGTGTGGAAGCAGGAGCAAATGTACTTGTAGCTGGGTCAGCAGTATACAATCAAAAAGACCGCGGTGAAGCAATTCGCGTAATTCGTGGGTAGTGATGAACTTTTATCCTAGTAAGGCATTTATAGGATAGGATAAAAATATGTAAAAAGGCAATCTACCGAATGGCAGATTGCCTTTTTACAATGGAAGGAGAAGAAAAAATGATTATTCATATTTTGGCAGGAGGACCTTCGGAATATTGCGCAGATTTTGCTCGATACGAGAATGAGGAAGTAGTGTGGGCAGCGGTTGATAGGGGAGTATACCGTCTATTAAAGAAAGGGATTACCCCGGCTGTTGCGTTTGGAGATTACGATTCAGTTACTGAAGAAGAATTAGTATGGATGGGACAGCAAACGAACGAATTACATATTGTTCCGCGGGAAAAAGATCAAACGGATTTAGAAATTGCAATCAACTGGGCATTAGAACAGAAGCCGGCACTAATTCGTATTTTTGGTGCTACTGGTGGAAGGCTTGATCACGGTTTGGCAAATATACAGATGCTTTTAAAAGGGTTAGAAGTAGAGATAGAAATGTGTATTGTGGACAATAAAAATGAAATAACAGTTAAAAAAATGGGTACACATATAATTGAAGAAAATAAAAATTTTCCTTATGTATCTTTTGTACCAGTTACTGAAATAGTGGAAGGGATTACATTGTTTGGTTTTAAGTACCCTCTTACTAATAAAACAATAGAGTGGGGATCAACACTTTGTATTAGTAACGAACTCGTTGAGGAAAAAGGTACTTTTTCATTTACTTCTGGCATATTAATGTTGATAAGAAGCACTGATTGAAGAAACAATTTTGCTCCTTACATCATATAGTGACCAAGTGGAGTAATGGGGATTAGGAGGGAAACCATGAGATTTTATACAATTAAGTTACCTAAATTTCTTGGTGGAATAGTTCGTGCAATGTTAAATACCTTCAAAAAAGATTAAAAAAAGCACCTATCACCGGTGCTTTTTCCATTGTTATAGTAAAAAAAGAGCCTATCGGCTCTTTTTTTTATTATTAAACACGTTCGATTTTGCCAGATTTTAATGCTCTAGCAGAAACGTAAACACGTTGAACTTTTCCGTCGATGCGTACGCGAACTTTTTGAAGGTTAGCGCCCCACTTACGTTTTGTAGCGTTCATTGCGTGAGAACGAGAGTTACCAGAACGAGCTTTTCTTCCAGTAATAGCACAAACACGAGCCATTTATATTTCCCTCCCTTGATACCTTACCATACGTAATTTTTCAATGTTAGTCTTTTATGCGATGCTAAAAACACTACTATAATTTAACACAACTAAAAAGAGAATGCAACACCGTAGAAAAAAGAAATCAAGAAAATTTACTTGACACTATATGTCAATGAAGAAAAGTTGAAATCCATAAAAATTGCTTGACATATTATAGTGGTACATGTTGTATAATAACAATGGACTATTTTGCTCATCATAAAAAAGTGTAATTTAAAACATAAAATATGAGAGTGAAAAGAAAGAACGATGGAATTTTCTTTAAAAAGATTATATGATAGTAACTAAAGTAGTCTAGCTCACTTTCACCATTTATGAAGGGGGAAACGAGATGTCAATTGAAATTAAAACGAAGTACGGTCAAATTGATATTAGTACAGATGTAATTGCAACAATTGCTGGAGGTGCCGCGGTAGATTGCTACGGTATCGTAGGTATGGCATCAAAAAATCAGTTAAAAGATGGATTAACAGACATTTTACGAAAAGAAAACTTCACTAGAGGTGTTATTGTTCGTAAAGATGAAGATGAAGTACATATTGATATGTATATTATTGTGAGCTATGGTACGAAAATTTCAGAAGTGGCACATAATGTGCAGACGAAAGTGAAATATACATTAGATCAAACTGTAGGACTAGCAGTAGATTCTGTAAACATCTACGTACAAGGAGTTAAAGTAATAAACTTGTAATGTGCATTAAGGAGGAAAATCTGTGTCAATTCAAAAAATTGATGGAAAACGTTTATCACAAATGATCATGCAAGGAGCGAATAATTTAACAAACAATGTTCAGCTTGTTGATGCATTAAACGTATTTCCAGTTCCAGATGGCGATACCGGTACAAACATGAACTTATCTATGACTTCAGGTGCGCGTGAAGTGAAAGCAAACCCTTCACAGCATGCTGGTAAAGTCGGCGTAAGTTTAGCCAAAGGATTATTAATGGGAGCTCGTGGTAACTCTGGAGTTATTTTATCTCAGTTGTTCCGTGGTTTCTCTAAATCCATTGAACAAAAAGAAGAATTAACAACAGTTGATTTTGCTGCAGCACTAGAAGCTGGAGTAGAGGCGGCTTATAAAGCGGTTATGAAACCGATTGAAGGAACGATTTTAACGGTTGCAAGAGAAACGGGTAAATATGCAGTAACAGTTGCGAAAAAACAGCGCGACTTTGTTTTGTTTATGGAAGACGTTGTGAAAGAAGCAAACGCATCGTTAAATCGTACGCCAGATTTATTACCTGTATTAAAACAAGTTGGCGTTGTAGATAGCGGTGGTAAAGGTCTTGTAGTGGTATACGAAGGATTTTTAGCTGACTTAAAAGGAGAAACGATTTCTTCTGATGCACCGACGCAACCATCTATGAATGAAATGGTACGCGCAGAACATCACCGTAGTGTACAAAGCCAATTGAGTACAGAAGATATTAAGTATGGATATTGTACGGAATTCATGGTGAAATTAGAGGCTGAAAAGGTGAAAGAGCATAATTTCTCTGAACAAAAATTCCGTGAAGATATTAGTGTATATGGTGATTCTCTACTAGTTGTGTCTGATGATGAAATTGTAAAAGTTCATATCCATGCAGAACATCCTGGAGACGCTATGAACTACGGGCAAAAATACGGTAGTTTAATTAAGATTAAAGTAGAAAATATGCGTGAACAGCATACTGCTTTATTAGATGAACCTACTATGGTTCCTGAACAACCAGCTCAATCGAAAGAAAAACAACCATATGGTATCGTAACTGTAGCTATGGGGTCTGGTATTAAAACTTTATTTGAGAGCATCGGCGCAACGAAAGTTATCGAAGGTGGTCAAACGATGAATCCAAGTACGGAGGATATCGTGAAGGCAATTGAAGAAGCAAATGCTGAAAAAATCATTATTTTACCGAATAACGGAAATATTGTAATGGCAGCAGAACAAGCGGCATCAGTTGTAGATCAAGAAGTTATTGTTGTTCGTTCGAAAACAGTTCCTCAAGGTATGGCAGCAATGTTAGCATTTAACCCAGTTGGAACGTTAGAAGAGAATGAAGAAAACATGCAAGAAGCTTTATCTCATGTGAAAACAGGTCAAATTACGTATGCTGTACGTGATACGGAAATTGATGGTTTAGCAATTCAAAAAGATGATTTCATGTGTATTGCAGATGGGAAAATTGTATCTACAAATGCTGAAAAAGTAGGAGCTGCGAAGCAATTGCTAGAAGCGCTTATTGATGAAGATTCTGAAATCGTAACGATTCTACAAGGTGAAGATGCAACTGACGAAGAAGTAGCGGAGTTAGTTGAATTTGTAGAAGAGAAATTTGAAGATGCAGAAGTAGAAGTGCATGCTGGAAACCAACCAGTGTATTCTTTCATCTTCTCTGTAGAATAAGATAAGATTCGTTTTGGAAATAAATGGATTACTTACTTGCTAATGGATAAGAAGTAGTAATATGAAGTTTATTACTAGTTTTTATTCAAAAGGCTAGCATATTGAAGAGAGAAAAGAGCCTTGCTGCTAATAGTGAGGCTCTTTTTTACTTGTTTTATATAAGGGATTTGAGTAGTTTCTCTTAGAATGCCTATGATAGAATATATAAGGTGAAAGAGAGCGATTACAGATGCTAATTGGTACTCAAATAAAATGCAATAAAGAAAATAATGTGACGGGGTGTGAGAATCTTGAATGATGTTGTACAAGTTCCTGTTACGGATGTAAAGGGGATAGGAGGAGAAACATCTGAGTTACTACATGAGATGGGTATTTATACAGTTTCTCATCTATTGGAACATTTTCCGTACCGTTATGAAGATTATGCGATGAAAGATCTTGCTGAAGTAAAGCATGATGAACGTGTAACGGTTGAAGGGAAGATTCATAGTGCTCCTTTGCTGCAATATTATGGTAAGAAGAAATCGCGTTTAACAGTTCGTGTTCTCGTCGGTCGTTATTTAATTACGGCGGTATGTTTTAATAGGCCTTACTATAAGCAAAAATTAAAGTTAGATGAAACGGTAACGATTACTGGTAAATGGGATCAACATCGTCAAACAATTGCTGTATCAGAACTTCATTTTGGGCCGGTTGTACGTCAACAAGAAGTGGAACCTGTTTATTCAGTAAAGGGGAAACTTACAGTAAAACAGATGCGTCGTTTTATTGCTCAAGCGTTAAAGGAATATGGAGATTCTATAGTCGAAGTGTTACCGGATGGTTTGTTAGGGCGATATAAATTATTACCAAGATATGAAGCGCTTAGGGCATTGCATTTTCCGGTAGGACAGGAAGATTTGAAGCAAGCGCGTCGCCGTTTTGTATATGAAGAATTTTTCTTATTTCAGCTGAAAATGCAAACGCTCCGGAAAATGGAGAGGGAAAATTCAAAAGGGACGAAGAAAGAGATTCCGTCAGTAGAATTACAAGAATTTATCGATGCACTGCCGTTTCCATTAACGGGTGCGCAGCGCCGAGTTGTAGATGAAATTTTGAAAGATATGACATCTCCTTATCGGATGAACCGACTATTGCAAGGTGACGTTGGTTCTGGGAAAACAGTTGTTGCTGCGATTAGCCTTTATGCATCGAAATTAGCTCATTATCAAGGTGCTTTAATGGTTCCTACAGAAATTTTAGCTGAGCAACATTATCAGTCGCTTGCTGAAACGTTTTCGCATTTTGGTATGAAGGTGGAACTGTTAACAAGTTCTGTTAAAGGTGCGAGACGTCGAGAAATTTTAGCGAAGTTAGAACAAGGAGAAATAGATATTCTTGTTGGAACGCATGCCTTAATTCAAGATGAAGTTATATTTCATAGATTGGGTCTCGTTATTACAGATGAACAGCATCGATTTGGTGTAGCGCAGCGCCGAGTTTTACGGGAGAAAGGTGAAAGTCCAGATGTATTATTTATGACAGCGACACCAATTCCGCGTACGCTTGCAATTACTGCATTTGGAGAGATGGATGTTTCGATAATCGATGAGATGCCAGCAGGTAGAAAGGTGATTGAAACATATTGGGCAAAACATGATATGTTAGATCGCGTTCTCGGTTTTGTTGAAAAGGAGATAAAAAAAGGAAGACAGGCATACGTTATTTGTCCTCTAATTGAAGAATCTGAGAAACTTGATGTGCAAAATGCTATCGACTTACATAGTATGCTGACGCATCATTACCAAGGGAAATGCCAAGTTGGATTGATGCATGGGAGATTATCGTCTCAGGAAAAAGAAGAGATAATGGGACAGTTTAGTGAAAATAAAGTGCAAATTCTTGTATCGACAACAGTTGTTGAAGTAGGTGTGAACGTACCGAATGCGACTGTAATGGTTATTTATGATGCAGAACGTTTCGGTTTATCGCAGCTTCATCAGCTTAGAGGGCGTGTCGGCCGTGGTAGTGAACAATCATATTGTTTATTAATAGCAGACCCTAAATCAGAAACAGGGAAAGAAAGAATGCGCATAATGACTGAAACAAATGATGGATTTGTATTGTCAGAAAAAGATTTAGAATTACGAGGTCCTGGAGATTTCTTTGGGAGTAAGCAAAGTGGCTTACCAGAATTTAAGGTTGCTGACATGGTACATGATTATCGAGCGTTAGAAACAGCAAGGCAAGATGCGGCGATACTAGTAGATTCAGAAGCGTTTTGGCACAATGATCAGTACGCTGCCTTGCGTACGTATCTTGATGGGACAGGTGTGTTCCAAGGAGAGAAGCTCGATTAAAGGGAGTCAACAAAAGTTTTTGTTGCATTCTACTTTTAATGATTATATACTACTGTTAGTACCTAGTCATAAAAATGGATGGTGCGGTATGAAAAAAAGAAGAAGTAAAAAAGAAAGACAAGAGTTATTACAACAAACAATCGAATCAAATCCTTTTATTACGGATGAAGATTTAGCGGAAAAATTTCAAGTGAGTATACAGACAGTACGACTTGATCGTATGGAATTGTCTATTCCTGAATTAAGAGAGAGAATTAAACATGTAGCTACAAAGCAACATGAAGAAGATGTGAAATCTTTACCGTTAGAAGAGGTTGTTGGAGAAATTATTGATATTGAATTAGATAGACATGCAATCTCTATCTTTGAAGTAAAGGTAGAACATGTATTTAAAAGAAATCAAATTGCCCGTGGGCATCATCTGTTTGCGCAAGCAAACTCACTAGCTGTTGCGGTTATTGATGAAGAATTAGCTTTAACTGCAAAGTCTACCATTCGATACATTCGCCCTGTAAAATTAGGAGAGCGTGTTGTTGCAAAAGCGCGCGTTGAAGATGTAGAGAATGATAAGGGACGGACGGTTGTCAAAGTGCGTAGCTTCGTTGGAGAAGAACTTGTTTTTACAGGCACTTTTGAAATGTATCGATCTAGTAATTATAGTGAGGAAGGTAACAACTTATGAAAATCGCAATAGATGCAATGGGCGGAGATCACGCTCCAAAGGCTGTAGTATTAGGGGCAATGAAAGCTATTAAGGAATATTCTGATTTACATATTACGTTAGTAGGGAAAGAAGAGGAAATTCGTCAATACTTAACGAGTGATGAACGAATTACTATTCTTCATACAGACGAAAAAATAGAATCAACGGAGGAACCAGTAAGAGCGGTTCGTCGAAAAAAACAAGCTTCAATGGTGCTTGCGGCACAACAAGTAAAGGATGGAGAAGCAGACGCTTGTATATCCGCAGGTAGTACAGGAGCTTTAATGGCAGCTGGATTATTTGTTGTCGGTCGTATGGAAGGAATTGAGCGACCAGCTTTATCGCCTACAATGCCGACTGTAGATGGAAAAGGTTTTGTTATGTTAGATGTTGGAGCAAATGTTGATGCAAAACCAATTCATTTATATCAATATGCAGTAATGGGATCTGTTTATGCTGAGAAGGTAAGAGGAATTGAAAATCCTCGTGTTGTACTATTAAACGTTGGAACAGAGGATGGAAAAGGAAACGAGCTTTCAAAGCAAGTATTTGCAATGCTTAAAGATGCGCCAATTAATTTCGTTGGGAACGTTGAATCGAGAGATTTATTGCAAGGTGTAGCAGATGTTGTTGTATGTGATGGTTTTACAGGGAATGTAGCGTTGAAATCATTAGAAGGAACAGCACTTGCGCTATTCTCTATGTTGAAAGAACAACTAATGAGTTCGTTTACGAGCAAATTAGCAGCGGCGGTATTAAAGCCAAAACTTATGGTATTAAAAGATAAAATGGATTATTCGGAGTATGGGGGAGCTGCATTATTTGGATTGAAAGCACCTGTCATTAAGGCTCACGGTTCTTCTAATGACCAGTCGATATTTAGTGCGATTCGTCAAACGAGAGAAATGGTAGCGAAAGAAGTAATTCCTACAATTTCAAGCGTAATGGAGAAAGAGTCACTCCAATAAGAGGAGGATTTGAAATGGGAAAAATAGCATTTCTTTTTCCGGGCCAAGGTTCACAGGCAGTTGGAATGGGTAAACAATTAGCAGAGAATAATAAAGAGGTTGCAAAAGTGTTTGCAAAAGCAGATGAGGTGTTACAAGAGTCACTTTCAGAAGTGATTTTTGAAGGCCCGCAGGAAAAGCTTACATTAACAACAAATGCTCAGCCTGCATTATTAACAACGAGTTTTGCTATTTTGACAGCTTTGAAAGAGTATGACATTACACCTGACTTTGTCGCTGGTCATAGTTTAGGTGAATATAGCGCTCTTGTAGCAGCTGGTGCATTAACTTTTGAAGATGCGGTATATGCTGTAAGGAAACGCGGGGAATATATGGAAGAAGCTGTTCCGGGCGGGGAAGGTGCAATGGCAGCTATATTAGGTGCTGACCCACATATGCTGAAACAAGTTACAGAAGAAGTAACAAGTGAAGGATATGCAGTGCAAATCGCTAATATGAATAGTACGAAGCAAATTGTAATTTCTGGAACGAAGCAAGGCGTAGAGGTTGCTTCTCAAAGAGCGAAAGAAAATGGTGCAAAGAGAGCAATTCCACTAAAAGTAAGTGGGCCATTCCATTCTTCACTTATGAAGCCGGCAGCTGAGAAGTTCCAAAGTGTTTTAAATGAAATTACAATTCATGATACGAATATTCCTGTTATTGCAAATGTTACGGCGGATGTTATTACGCGTGGTGCCGACATTCAAGAAAAGTTAATCGAACAGCTTTATTCGCCTGTATTATGGTACCCGTCTATTGAATGTATGGTGAAGCAGGGAGTAGATACATTTATTGAAATTGGGCCTGGAAAAGTACTTGCTGGACTTATGAAGTCAATTGATTCATCAGTGAAAGCATATGCGATATATGATGAAGAGACATTAAAAGATACCATTTCAAATTTGAGAGGAGAAAACTGATGTTAAAAGGGAAGGTAGCATTAGTAACTGGCGCTTCACGTGGAATTGGTCGCGCGATTGCGATCGATTTAGCGAAACAAGGGGCAAATGTAGTAGTAAATTATGCAGGTAATGAACAAAAAGCAACTGAAGTAGTAGATGAAATTAAGAAATTAGGTTCTGATGCAATTGCGGTAAAAGCAGATGTTGCAAATGCTGATGATGTTACAAATATGGTGAAACAAACAGTAGATACATTTGGACAAGTTGATATTCTTGTAAATAATGCTGGTGTAACAAAAGATAATTTATTAATGCGTATGAAAGAAGAAGAATGGGATACAGTTATTAATACAAACTTAAAAGGTGTATTCTTATGTACAAAAGCAGTATCTCGTTATATGATGCGTCAACGTCACGGTAGAATTATAAATATCGCTTCTGTTGTGGGTGTTATAGGAAACCCAGGGCAAGCTAATTATGTTGCTGCTAAAGCGGGTGTTATTGGATTAACAAAAACATCTGCAAAAGAGTTAGCAAGTCGAAATATTACTGTGAATGCAATTGCGCCAGGCTTTATTGCGACTGATATGACTGATGTACTAGATGAGAATATTAAAGCCGAAATGTTAAAAGTTATTCCAGCTGCTCAATTTGGTGAAGCGCAAGATATCGCGAATGCTGTAACGTTTTTTGCTTCTGATCAAAGCAAATATGTTACAGGTCAAACGTTAAATGTTGATGGCGGTATGGTAATGTAATAAAAGAATCGATTTCACCTAGTTTTTTTGGTCAATATTTAATATAATATTTGAGGGGAGGTGAATGGAATGGCAGATGTTTTAGAGCGCGTAACAAAAATCATCGTTGATCGTTTAGGAGTAGAAGAGACTGAGGTAGTACCAGCTGCAAGCTTCAAGGAAGATTTAGGAGCAGACTCCCTAGATGTAGTAGAACTTGTAATGCAATTAGAAGATGAATTCGAAATGGAAATTTCTGATGAAGATGCTGAAAAGATTGCTACTGTTGGCGATGCTGTGACTTACATAGAGAGTCATCTATAATGCTTAAGTGAAGTCCCGTTTTTTAGCGGGGCTTTCTGGCTTATATCTGGAGGGACCTATGCCGTACCGAAAATATAGAGAAAAAAAATACGAAACAAAATATCGTGAAGCATTTAAAGTGTTTCAAGAAAAGATAGGTATTACGTTTACAGATGAAAAATTATTGATTCAAGCATTTACGCATTCATCGTATGTGAATGAGCATCGAAAAAAACCGCATGAAGATAATGAGCGTCTTGAATTTCTTGGAGATGCAGTATTGGAACTGACTGTATCACAGTATCTGTTTCAAAAATATCCGACAATGAGCGAAGGAGAGTTAACAAAACTACGTGCAGCTATTGTATGTGAGCCATCTCTTGTTCGTTTTGCGAACGAATTGTCATTTGGCAGCCTCGTTTTATTAGGAAAAGGTGAAGAAATGACAGGTGGACGTGAACGACCAGCTTTATTAGCGGATGTCTTTGAAGCGTTTATTGGTGCCCTTTATCTTGATCAAGGGCTAGAAACAGTTTGGGAATTCTTAAAAGAAATTGTATATCCGAAAATTAATGAGGGTGCTTTTTCTCATGTGATGGATTATAAGAGTCAGTTGCAAGAATTGATTCAGCGTGATGGCAGTGGCAATGTTGAGTATCAAATTTTGCAAGAAAAAGGACCAGCTCACAATCGAGAATTTGTGTCACGTGTTACGTTAAATAACGTAGCTTTAGGTCTTGGTAGTGGTAAGTCGAAAAAAGAAGCAGAGCAACAAGCTGCTGCAGAAGCATTGAAAAAATTAAAAGAACAACTATAAGGAATCCCCCTTTGAATGAGGGGGATTCCTTATGCATAGAATGAAACTTTCTTTTTGTTTATAAAGAAAAAGAAGGTAAATCCGTATAATACTTGTTTTTGTATAGAGAACATTTATAACGACGGAGAATAGGAGGAAGGCCTTTCGTGTTTTTAAAAAGATTAGAAATAGCAGGGTTTAAGTCTTTTGCTGAGCGTGTATCTGTTGATTTTGTCCCAGGTGTAACTTCTGTAGTAGGACCTAATGGAAGCGGGAAAAGTAATATTACTGATGCAATTCGCTGGGTACTTGGTGAACAATCTGCAAAATCATTACGTGGTGCAAAGATGGAGGATATTATTTTTGCAGGCAGTGATACGAGGAGAGCGGTTAATGTTGCTGAAGTAACATTAACTTTAAATAATGAAGATCAACGATTACCAATTGAATACAATGAGGTGTGTGTAACACGTCGTGTATCTCGTTCAGGTGATAGTGATTTTTATATTAATAAACAATCATGTAGATTGAAAGATATTATCGATTTATTTATGGACTCTGGTATGGGAAGAGAAGCTTTTTCAATTATTAGCCAGGGGAAAGTGGAAGAGATTTTAAGTAGTAAGTCAGAAGAGCGTCGAGGTGTATTTGAAGAAGCGGCAGGCGTACTAAAATACAAACTTCGCAAAAAGAAAGCTGAAGGGAAACTAGCAGAAACACAAGAAAACTTAAATCGTGTACAAGATATAATTCATGAATTAAGTAGTCAAGTAGAACCTTTAGAAAGACAAGCTTCTATTGCGAAAGATTATCTTGAGAATAAAGAAGAATTAGAGAAAGTAGAAGCTGCGCTTATTGTTCATGAAATTGAAGAATTGCATGAGAAATGGGAAGCGCTTCGAAATCAGTTTGGGCATAATAAAAACGAAGAAGCTAAAATGTCAACGGATTTACAAAAAAGTGAAGAAGAGCTTGAGGAATTACGAGGACAATTACAAGCGGTAGACGAGTCTGTAGACTCGTTGCAAGAAGTACTTCTTCTTTCTAGTAAAGAGCTAGAAAAACTAGAAGGGCAGCGTGAGTTGTTAAAAGAAAGAAAGCAAAATGCTACGACGCATTGTGCGCAACTTGAGCAGTTAATTGTTGAATTAACTGAGAAAGCTAAAAGTTACGATGGTGAGATTGAGTCAAGTACAGAATCTTTAATGCAATTTGTGAATGAAGTAAAAGAGTTGGAGCAAAAATTGCATGATAATGAGCAACTGCTTGCTACTTTTGCTGACAATTTAGAGGAACAGATTGAGAATTTAAAAGGTGACTATATTGAGCTTTTAAATCAACAAGCTAGTCATCGTAATGAATTATCTATGATTGAAGAACAATCGAAACAGCAAACGTCTAAAAACGAGCGTCTAGATGAAGAGAATGCGAAATATGTAGAAATGCGTATGGGAATTACAGCGAAAAAGACGAAACTTGTAGAAAGTTACGAACAAGCGAAAGAAAAAGTAGCTGGCATTCTCTCAAATATACAGAAGACAGAGGCGGCGCTTGGGAAATGTAAGACGCAGTATAGTGAAAATGAAACAAAACTGTATCAAGCATATCAATTTGTGCAACAGGCACGTTCTCGAAAAGAAATGCTTGAAGAGATGCAAGAAGATTATTCTGGATTCTATCAAGGTGTACGTGAAGTATTGAAAGCTAGAGAAAATAGGTTGCAAGGTATCGAGGGTGCTGTTGCGGAACTGTTAACGGTACCGAAAGAATACGAAGTTGCAATGGAAATCGCTCTAGGTGCAGCGATGCAGCATATTGTTGTACAAACAGAGGAACATGCTCGTAATGCGATTGCATTTCTAAAGCAAAATAAACATGGACGTGCAACGTTTTTACCGCAAGCTGTTATTAAAAGCAGATCGTTATCATTTGAGCAATTACGCATTGCAAATCAACACCCATCGTTTGTAGGTGTGGCGGCAGAACTTGTGCAGTACAACAATAAATATGAAAATGTAGTTTCAAATTTATTAGGTACTGTTATTGTTGCGAAAGATTTACGTGGAGCAAATGAGTTGGCGAAACAACTGCAATACCGTTATCGCATTGTAACAATCGAAGGTGACGTAGTGAATCCTGGCGGTTCTATGACTGGTGGGGCGGTAAAGCAAGCGAAATCTTCTTTATTAGGACGCCAACGTGAACTGGAAGAGTGGACTAGCAAGTTAACTGATATGGAAGAAAAAACAACGAAGTTAGAAAACTTTGTTAAAGCAGTAAAACAAGAGATTCAAGAAAAAGAAGTGAAAATACGCGAACTAAGGCAAACTGTAGAAGCAGATCGTGTAGATGAGCAGAAATTAAGAGAAGAGATTAATCGTTTAGAATTAGAAGAACATCGTATTAATGATCGGTTGTCTATTTATGATTTAGAGATTGAAGGGTTTTTACAAGATCGAGTAAAAATGCAAGGGCGTAAAGAGGAGTTAGAAGGGGTTTTAACGAATCTTCAAGCTGAAATCACTAAGTTAGATAGTAAAATTGTAGCTTTAACAAAACAAAAAAGTGAGCAACATTCTTCGAAAGAAAAAGTTCAAAAAGAAATGACTGAGTTAAAAGTGCTGGCAGCTGAAAAGCAACAACGCTTATCTAATCAAAAAGAAAAAGTTGAACGATTGACGAAGGAAAAAGAAGAAACGGATGCGACACTTGTAAAAACGAAAGAGGATTTAGCGTTCTTAAAACAAGAAATGACATCTAATTCAAGTGGTGAAGAGCAAATTACGAATATGATTGAGAAGAAAGCATATGATCGTAATCAAACTTCAGAATTAATTCGCTCTCGTCGTGAACAACGTGTATCGTTGCAAGAGAGAGTAGAACATTTAGAGCGCAATTTGAAAGAAACGACAGGTAAACATAAATATGTTCTTGAAATGTTGAAAGATCAAGAAGTGAGAATAAATCGACTGGATGTAGAGTTGGAAAATAGATTACAACATTTACGTGAAACATATACGATTTCATTTGAAGCGGCAAAACTAAAATATACAATGACAATGCCTGCAGAAGATGCGCGTAAGAAAGTAAAATTAATCAAATTATCCATAGAAGAGTTAGGTACAGTGAACCTAGGGGCAATTGATGAATATGAACGTGTAGCGGAGCGTCATACATTCTTACTAGAGCAGAGAGACGACCTAGAAGAAGCGAAAGCGACATTGCACCAGCTTATTACCGAAATGGATGAAGAAATGAAAAAACGCTTTTCTACTACGTTTGAAGGCATTAGAATGGAGTTTCAATCGGTATTCTCTGAATTATTTGGAGGCGGTAGAGCGGATTTAGTAATGACTAATCCAGAGGATTTACTAAATACGGGTATTGATATTGTAGCACAACCGCCAGGGAAGAAATTGCAGAACTTAGGTTTACTTTCAGGTGGAGAGCGTGCTTTAACAGCAATTGCGCTTTTATTTGGTATTTTAAAAGTACGCCCAGTACCGTTCTGTGTACTAGATGAGGTAGAGGCAGCCCTTGATGAGGCGAATGTAGCTCGTTTTGCACAGTATTTAAAGAAATTCAGTGATGAGACGCAGTTTATTGTAATTACACATAGAAAAGGTACAATGGAAGAGTCTAATGTGTTGTACGGTGTAACAATGCAAGAATCGGGGGTATCTAAACTTGTTTCGGTTCGTTTAGACGCCGGAGAAGAACTTATTGCAAGTGAATAGGAAGGATGGGAAAGTATGAGTTTTTTTAAAAAACTAAAAGAAAAAATTTCAAAACAAACGGATACAGTTACAGAGAAATTTAAACAAGGATTAGAAAAAACGAGAAATTCATTTGCGGATAAAGTGAATGATTTAGTGTATCGTTACCGTAAAGTGGACGAAGATTTCTTCGAAGAGTTAGAAGAAATTTTAATCGGTGCAGACGTTGGCGTTGCGACGGTAATGGAATTAATTGACCAATTGAAAGAAGAAGTACAACGTCGTAACATTCAAGATCCAAAAGAAGTACAAGCTGTTATTTCAGAAAAACTAGTAGGAATTTACAAAGGTGACAGCGATTTTAGTAACGAAATTAATATGCAAGAGGACCAATTAACGGTTGTTTTATTTGTTGGTGTTAATGGTGTAGGAAAAACGACGACAATTGGTAAACTGGCGCATAAGTTTAAATCAGAAGGTAAGTCAGTCCTATTGGCGGCAGGAGACACATTCCGTGCTGGAGCGATTGAACAATTAGAAGTATGGGGCGATCGCGTTGGTGTAGAAGTGATTAAACAAGGATCTGGATCTGATCCAGCGGCGGTTATGTATGACGCTGTACAAGCAGCGAAAGCACGTAAGGTAGATGTATTACTATGTGACACAGCAGGACGCTTGCAAAATAAAGTGAACTTAATGAAAGAGTTAGAGAAGGTGAAGCGTGTAATTGAGCGTGAAGTACCAGGTGCTCCTCATGAAGTATTGCTTGTTATTGATGCAACAACAGGACAAAACGGTTTAAGCCAAGCGAAAACATTCCGTGAAGCAACGAATGTAACTGGTATTGTTTTAACGAAGTTAGATGGAACTGCTAAAGGTGGTATTGTATTAGCGATTCGTAACGAAATGGATGTACCGGTGAAGTTTGTTGGATTAGGAGAGCAAATGGATGACTTGCAGCAGTTTGATCCAGAACAATATGTGTATGGTTTATTTGCGAACTTAGTAGAAACAGAAGAAGTATAAGCGAAAGAAGCGGTATTTCCGCTTCTTTTTCTATAAAAAATATATGATGTTAAGAAAAAAACTTGACACTCTTTTGGACTACATGTAAACTAATTCATGTAAAGGGAAATCACTTAACAAAGGATGATCCAACATGCTCGAAAAAACAACGAGAATGAACTATTTATTTGATTTTTATCAATCGTTGTTAACGCAAAAACAAAGAAGTTATATGTCGCTTTATTATCTAGATGATTTATCTCTTGGTGAAATTGCGGAAGAATTTGATGTAAGTCGCCAAGCCGTGTATGATAACATTAAACGGACTGAAGCGATGCTTGAAGAATATGAAGAAAAATTAGTATTACTTCAAAAGTTTCAAGAGCGACAGCGACTTGTTGCAAAGCTAAAACAGCTAATCAGCGAAGAAGAGCATGTGAATGAAGAAATGAAACAAGTTGTTGAAGCTATCGAAAAATTAGATTAGGAGGGCGGCAATATGGCATTTGAAGGATTAGCCGACCGACTTCAACAGACAATGCAAAAAATCCGCGGCAAAGGAAAAGTTTCTGAAGCCGATGTGAAAGAAATGATGAGAGAAGTTCGTCTAGCTCTTTTAGAAGCGGATGTTAACTTTAAAGTAGTAAAAGATTTTGTGAAGCGTGTGTCTGAACGTGCTGTCGGACAAGATGTAATGAAAAGTTTGACACCTGGACAACAAGTAATTAAAGTTGTACAGGAAGAACTTACAGAACTTATGGGCGGAGAGCAAAGCAAAATTGCTGTTGCTAATAAGCCACCGACTGTTATTATGATGGTTGGTCTGCAAGGTGCGGGTAAAACAACGACGACAGGTAAGCTTGCGAATTTGCTTCGTAAAAAGCATAATCGTAAACCGATGCTTGTTGCAGCGGATATTTACCGTCCAGCAGCGATTAAACAGCTTGAAACATTAGGGAAGCAATTGGACATGCCTGTATTTTCTTTAGGAGATCAAGTAAGTCCTGTTGAAATTGCGAAACAAGCGATTGCAAAAGCAAAAGAAGATCATCACGATTATGTTTTAATCGATACAGCGGGTCGCCTGCATATTGATGAAGAATTAATGGATGAATTAGCGAAAGTGAAAGAAGTTGCGAAACCGGATGAAATTTTCCTTGTTGTCGATGCGATGACGGGGCAAGACGCGGTAAATGTTGCACAAAGTTTCCATGAACAGTTAGGTTTAACAGGTGTTGTATTAACGAAATTAGATGGTGATACGCGCGGTGGTGCTGCATTATCTATTAAGGCTGTAACAAACACGCCGATTAAATTTGCTGGTATGGGTGAAAAACTAGATGCAATTGAAGCGTTCCATCCAGAGCGTATGGCATCCCGTATTTTAGGGATGGGCGATGTCTTAACGTTAATTGAAAAAGCGCAAGCTACAGTTGATGAAGAGAAAGCAAAAGAACTTGAGCAAAAAATGCGTACGCTTTCGTTTACGCTTGACGATTTCCTAGAACAACTTGGACAAGTGCGCCAACTTGGGCCGCTTGATGAATTGTTAGGAATGCTTCCTGGTGCAAATAAAATTAAAGGGCTGAAAAATGCGCAAGTTGATGAAAAACAAATTGGGCATATTGAGGCAATTATTCGTTCTATGACTAAATTAGAACGAGAACAACCGGAAATAATCAATGCTAGTCGCAAAAAGCGCATTGCCAAAGGTAGCGGTACAACTGTACAAGAAATCAATCGTCTAATTAAGCAATTCGATGACATGAAAAAAATGATGAAGACGATGACGGGAATGCAAAAAGGTAAGAAAAAAGGACTAGGTGGATTGAAGTTTCCATTCATGTAAGGAAAAAAAGATGGCTCTGTTAAGAAAAAATACTTTACAAAGCAATAGTCTTTTTGCTAATATAATTATCTGTGTGAAATAAATTCGGAGGTGCTTTATAAATGGCAGTTAAAATTCGTTTAAAACGTATGGGAGCTAAAAAAACTCCTTTCTATCGTGTAGTTGTTGCAGATTCTCGTTCTCCTCGTGACGGACGTTTCATTGAGGAAATCGGAACTTACAATCCAGTTGCTCAACCAGCTGAAGTTAAGATCAACGAAGAAGCAGCATTAAAATGGTTAGGAAATGGTGCTAAACCATCTGATACAGTTCGTAACTTATTCTCTAACCAAGGTATCATGGAGAAATTCCACTTATCTAAACAAGGTAAGTAATTGAGGCAATGACTATGAAGAAGTTAGTCGAGACGATTGTCAAGCCTCTTGTCGATTATCCTGAAGATGTAAAAGTTACACAGGAACTTTGCAACGGAGAGATAAAGTATCGATTAACTGTACATCCTGAGGATGTTGGAAAAGTCATTGGAAAGCAAGGGAGAGTTGCGAAAGCGATTCGAATGCTCTTGTATTCAGTGGGACATCATAATGATGAAAAAGTAACACTGGAAATTCAATAAACGTAAAAAGGGCGAGGAGTTATTCCTCTCCCTTTTTTAACATTTAAATAGAGATTGCATGTTCCATCTGCGAAATGGAGATGCTTAATTTATATAGAAACCAGGGGTGACATACTATTTATGACAAAATGGTTTAACGTAGGGAAAATTGTAAATACTCATGGCGTAAGAGGAGAAATCCGTGTTATTTCTCGTACTGATTTTCCAGAAGAGCGATATAAAGTAGGAAACACGCTATACATATCGAATGAGAAAGGCACAGACTATCTTCCGGTGAAGGTAACTTCTCATCGCCAACATAAGACATTCGATTTATTAACATTTGAAGGATATAACAATGTAGATGAAGTAGAGAAGTTTAAAGGTTCTTTAATAAAAGTACCAGAAGAGCAGTTAGGCGAACTTGCTGAAGGTGAATACTACTATCATGAAATTATTGGTTGCAGTGTTGTAACGGAAGAAGGAGAAGCGCTAGGGACAATCAAAGAGATTCTATCTCCTGGTGCAAATGATGTTTGGGTAATTAAACGCCCGAAGGGTCAAGATCTCTTAATTCCTTATATCGATGATGTTGTACTTCAAGTTAATATTGAAAATAAATTAGTAACCATTCATGTAATGGAAGGGCTGCTATAATGAAAATTGATATTTTAACGTTGTTCCCAGACATGTTTACCGGTGTATTTGGATCTTCTATATTAAAGAAGGCGCAAGAAAAAGAAGCGGTAAACCTTCGTGTTGTTAACTTTCGTGATTATACAACAAGTAAGCATAATAGCGTAGACGATTATCCTTACGGCGGAGGAGCTGGTATGGTGCTTACTCCTCAGCCTATTTTTGATGCTGTAGAAGATTTGACGAAAGAGACAGAGCGTAAGCCGAGAGTTGTCTTAATGTGTCCGCAGGGCGAAAGATTTACGCAGAAGAAAGCGGAAGAGCTTGCAGGGGAAGAACATTTAATCTTCGTATGTGGGCATTATGAAGGATATGACGAACGAATTCGTGAGCATCTCGTAACGGATGAGATTTCTATTGGTGACTATGTATTAACGGGCGGAGAATTAGCCTCTATGGTTATTACTGATAGTGTGGTACGTCTCTTGCCAGGTGTGCTAGGAAATCATGCTTCACAAGTAGAGGATTCGTTTAGTACAGGTTTATTAGAGCATCCTCATTATACACGTCCAGCTGATTTTCGTGGTATGAAGGTACCGGATGTATTAATGTCAGGGAATCATAAAAACATTGATGAATGGCGACATAAGGAATCTTTGCGCCGAACGTATACGCGTAGACCTGATTTATTAGATGAGAGAGAGCTATCTAAACAAGAGAAAAAATGGCTTGAGGAAATAAAGCGAGAGCAGTAATAACTTCATATATTTGCTATTGCAACAGGCCTAGTAATATGCTATTATAACATTTGTGCTACTGAAATCAGTAGCCGTATTAACGATGTTCCGCTGTAATTTATTAAGACTTTATAAGAGCATCTGTTTAAAGGAGAGAATTTAATATGCAACAATTAATCGCAGAAATTACAAAAGGCCAATTAAAAACTGACCTTCCTTCATTCCGTCCTGGTGACACTTTACGTGTACACGTAAAAGTTGTTGAGGGAACTCGTGAAAGAATTCAGCTTTTCGAAGGTGTTGTAATTAAACGTCGTGGTGGCGGAATCAGTGAAACATTCACAGTTCGTAAGATTTCTTACGGTGTAGGTGTTGAGCGTACATTCCCAGTTCACACGCCAAGAATCGCGAAAATCGAAGTACTTCGCCGTGGTAAAGTACGTCGTGCTAAGTTATACTACTTACGTAACCTTCGCGGTAAAAAAGCACGTATTAAAGAAATTCGATAAGACATGTATGGGAGCTTGTAAATGCACAAGCTCCCTTTTTCCAATCTATATGAAATTTTGGTATAATACGAGCAGTTTACATAACCGTGGAGGGGAAATGCATGAAAAAAGAGAAGAGTTCACTTTGGGAATGGATTAAAGCAATTTTGATTGCTGTTGTATTAGCTGGTGTTATTAGACAGTTTTTCTTTGCGCCAATTCTCGTAGACGGGGTATCGATGGCACCTACTTTACATGATCGTGATCGAATGATTGTGAATAAAATTGGTTATCACATTGGAGATCCAAAACGCTTTGATATTATCGTATTTCGAGCAACAGAAGATAAAGATTACATTAAGCGCATTATAGGCCTGCCAGGCGATGAAATAGAGTATCGTAATGATAAACTGTATGTTAACGGAAAGGCTTATGAGGAGCCGTATTTAGACAAGCAGAAAAAGCAAATTGCTGACGGACCGCTTACATATGATTTTAATCTTGAAGAAATGACAGGCAAGAAAACCGTTCCAAAAGATCAATTATTTGTTTTAGGTGATAATCGTCGTTTTAGTAAAGATAGCCGTTCAATCGGTACGATTTCAATGGATCAAGTAATTGGTAAAGCTAATATGTTATATTGGCCGTTAGAAGACGCACGTATTGTGAAATAAATGAAAAAGAAGGTGGCAACATGGTAATTCAATGGTTTCCAGGGCATATGGCGAAGGCTAGACGCCAAGTAACGGAGAAATTAAAATTAATTGATGTTGTAATTGAACTTGTAGATGCTCGATTACCATTATCATCTCGAAACCCAATGATTGATGAAATCATTACACATAAGCCAAGGCTTGTTGTTTTAAATAAAGCGGATATGGCAGATGATCGTTTAACAAAACAATGGATCGCATATTTTAAAGAAAAAGGCCATATGGCAATTTCAATTAACGCGCAAGCTGGACAAGGTATGAAGGAAATTGCAGCAGCTTGTAAAGTGCTTGTTAAAGAAAAATTTGATAAAATGGTTGCAAAAGGTATTAGACCGAGAGCGATTCGTGCATTAATTGTAGGCATACCAAATGTTGGTAAATCTACATTGATTAATAAATTGGCAAAGAAAAATATTGCTAAAACAGGAGATCGTCCAGGTGTGACAACAGCTCAACAATGGATTAAAGTTGGGAAGGAAATGGAATTGTTAGATACACCAGGTATTCTGTGGCCTAAATTTGAAGATCAATTAGTGGGTCTTCGCTTAGCGACAACGGGTGCAATTAAAGATTCAATTTTAAATTTACAAGATGTAGCTGTTTACGCATTACGTTTTATGGAGAAACATTATCCAGAACGCTTGAAAGAACGCTATAATTTAAATGAGATTCCAGAAGATATTGTGGAATTATTCGATGCAATTGGAAAAAATAGAGGCTGCTTAATGGGCGGCGGAATGATTGATTATGATAAGACATCTGAGCTTGTGCTTCGTGAGCTTCGTGGTGGCAAACTGGGAAAAATGACGTTTGAAACACCGGAAGAGTTTGCAGAGCAAGTAGAAGATGTGGAAAAAATAGAAGAAGTATAAGACGTGCGTTTGTGCGTCTTTTCTTTTTGGATATGTTTAAAAAGGAGCTTGTATAAATGCAAACTATGACGATAAAAGAAGCAGAAAATGTATTGAAAGAAATTATGAATGAAGAAGATGATCGCTTTCAACTGTTAATGAAAGATGATCGAAAAGGTGTTCAAAAGCTCGTTTTGAAGTGGTATAAACAAAAAGAGTTAGAACAGAAAGAAAAAGAGAAGTTTTTTGAAATGTCCGAGTATGAAAATGCTTTGCGTGAAAAAGGGGTCACATATATCGCGGGTATTGATGAAGTAGGGCGCGGGCCATTGGCTGGGCCTGTTGTGACGGCAGCTGTCGTTCTTCCTGAGGATTTTTATATTCCAGGGTTAAATGACTCGAAAAAGTTGAGTGAAGCGAAACGTGAGCGTTTTTATGATGAAATAAAAGTACAAGCAATTGCAATTGGAGTAGGAATTGTATCACCGCAAGTTATTGATGACATTAATATTTACCAAGCAACGAAACAAGCGATGTTAGATGCAGTTGCAAATTTATCTTGTACACCCCAACATTTATTAATTGATGCGATGAAGCTTCCTACACCAATTCCGCAAACATCAATTATTAAAGGTGATGCGAAAAGTGTTTCGATTTCAGCAGCATCCATTATCGCAAAAGTAACGAGAGATCGTATGATGAAAGAACTGGGAGAGAAGTATCCTCAATATGGATTTGAGCAACATATGGGATATGGCACAAAGCAACATTTAGAGGCAATTCAAGTGCATGGAGTACTAGATGAACACCGCAAGTCATTCGCACCAATTAAAGATATGATTCAAAAATAAGCTGTAAATATACAGCTTATTTTTTTATTTTGGCATATAAACATTACTATTTCCGAAAAAGAATAAAGCGATTTCAGTTTTCTGACACTTTATTGTAGACAGCGTGCCAATCATCTTATACAATGGCAATGTAATGTTTTTTAAACATTAAAAAACTTTTCGAGTAAAACAGGAAAACAGGGGAGGATGGGACCATGAATATCCATGAGTACCAAGGTAAGGCAGTCCTTAGAAGCTATGGGGTTAGCGTTCCGAACGGGAAGGTTGCATTTACAGTAGAAGAAGCTGTAGAAGCGGCGAAAGAATTAGGAACAGATGTATGTGTAGTGAAAGCACAAATTCACGCTGGTGGACGCGGCAAAGCTGGCGGAGTAAAAGTTGCAAAAAATTTAGATGAAGTTCGTACATATGCAGAAAGCATTTTAGGAACTACACTTGTGACACATCAAACAGGTCCTGAAGGTAAGGAAGTAAAACGCTTACTTATCGAAGAAGGTTGCGATATTAAAAAAGAATATTATGTAGGTCTAGTTTTAGATCGTGCAACTTCTCAAGTTGTTTTAATGGCGTCTGAAGAAGGCGGAACAGAAATTGAAGAAGTAGCAGAAAAAACACCTGAAAAAATCTTTAAAGAATATATTGATCCAGCAGTAGGCTTACAAGGTTTCCAAGCGCGCCGAATCGCATTTAACATCAATATTCCAAAAGAGCTTGTAGGACAAGCTGTGAAGTTTATGATGGGCTTATACCGTGCGTTTATCGAAAAAGATTGCTCTATCGCTGAGATTAACCCACTTGTTACAACAGGTGAAGGTAAAGTTATGGCATTAGATGCAAAATTAAACTTTGATTCTAATGCATTATATCGCCATAAAGACATTTTAGAGCTTCGTGATCTTGATGAAGAGGATTCAAAAGAAATTGAAGCTTCAAAATACGACTTAAACTACATTCCTTTAGATGGAAATATCGGTTGTATGGTTAATGGTGCAGGTTTAGCGATGGCTACAATGGATATCATTAAACATTACCACGGTGACCCAGCTAACTTCTTAGATGTTGGTGGCGGTGCAACTGCAGAAAAAGTTACAGAAGCATTCAAAATTATCCTTTCTGACAAAAATGTAAAAGGTATCTTTGTTAACATTTTTGGTGGCATTATGAAGTGTGATGTTATTGCAGAAGGTGTTATTGAAGCAACGAAACAAGTAGGTCTTGAGTTACCTTTAGTTGTACGTCTTGAAGGTACAAACGTAGAACTAGGTAAGAAAATTTTAAATGAGTCTGGCTTAAATATTGTTGCAGCAGAATCTATGGCAGACGGTGCACAAAAAATTGTTTCACTAGTGGGCTAATAGAAAGCGGGGGAGAAAAATGAGCGTATTAGTTAATAAAGATACAAAAGTTATTGTTCAAGGTATTACAGGTTCTCAAGGTTTATTCCATACAAAACAAATGATTGAATACGGTACGAAAATTGTCGGTGGTGTAACACCAGGTAAGGGCGGCACTGATATTGAAGGTGTACCAGTATTTGATACAGTAGAAGATGCAGTGAAAGCAACAGGCGCAAACGCTTCAGTTGTATACGTTCCACCCGCTTTTGCGGCAGATGCAATTATGGAAGCTGTTGATGCAGAAATTGATTTAGTAGTATGTATTACTGAAGGGATTCCTGTATTAGATATGGTAAACGTAAAGAGATATATGGCGGGTAAACATACACGTTTACTTGGACCAAACTGCCCAGGTGTAATCACACCGGATGAATGTAAGATTGGTATTATGCCAGGATATATTCATAAAAAAGGTCATGTTGGTATCGTATCTCGCTCTGGTACATTAACGTATGAGGCTGTACATCAGTTAACACAAGAAGGTATTGGCCAATCTACTGCTGTAGGTATCGGCGGAGACCCTGTTAACGGTACAGACTTTATTGATGCTTTAAAAGCATTTAATGAAGATGAAGAAACACATGCTGTAATTATGATTGGTGAAATCGGCGGTACAGCAGAAGAAGAGGCAGCTGAATGGGTAAAAGCTAATATGACAAAACCTGTTGTAGGCTTCATTGGTGGTCAAACAGCGCCTGCTGGCAAACGTATGGGCCATGCTGGTGCAATCATTTCTGGCGGTAAAGGAACTGCTGCTGAAAAGATTAAAACAATGGAAGCTTGTGGCATTAAAGTAGCTGAAACTCCAGCAGTTATGGGAGAAACGCTAATCTCTGTTTTAAAAGAAAAAGGTTTATTTGAGACTTGTAAAAACTATTAATCTGTTGAAAGACACCTTCTTACTTGAGGGTGTCTTTTTAGACTTTTTCTGTTTACATAATAAAAATTATGGGTAAGGAGAATCAAGATGAAAAGAGAGAGATTATTACATCTTCATTACTTGCTAGCAGATTATTGGAAAGCGATGGAGAGGCTACTATATGTCGATCCAGAATTAGAGAACATATATAATTTTAACGAAAAACAAATGGAACACTACACTGGAATATCCTCGAAAAAATCTTCAGAACTAGTAAAATTTCTTCAAAGTTCAAATCTTCCGCAATATATATCTTATTTAGAGAAAAATCGTATTTTTTATATAACGATATGGGATGAAAATTATCCGCAATTATTACGTGAGATACAAGATCCTCCCTTCGTTTTATATGGAAAAGGAGAGAAAGATTTCCTGAATAAAGTAAATAAATTAGCAGTTGTTGGAACGAGAGAACCATCATTATATGGTCATGAGAGTTTGAAGTTTATTTTACACCCTTTATTAGAAAGAGAGTGGCTTATTGTCAGTGGGTTTGCAAAAGGGATAGATACAATGTCTCATGAGATTACAGTAAGGCATCATTGCCCGACTATTGCGATATTAGGGCATGGATTGTCTTTTATGTATCCGAAAGAAAATAGACCTTTATATGAAATGTGGAAGGAATATATATTGTTATTGACAGAGTATCCGCCGCACTATGCACCGAAAAAATGGTATTTTCCAAAAAGAAACCGGATTATTAGTGGTATAAGTAAAGGTGTTTTAGTTGTAGAAGTGAAATCGAGAAGTGGAACACTTATTACTGCGGACCTTGCGTTAGAGCAAAGTAGAGAGGTATTTGCGCTTCCTGGACCTATATTTATAGAGGGGGCATCGGGAACGAATCATCTTATTCAGCAAGGAGCAAAACTAGTAAGAAATGCAGAAGATATCTTGGAAGAGATTTTAAATTAACTTTATATTTTTATGTTTTTATTAAACAATTATTGACAAATGGTAGATTGGCACTGTATGGTATATTCATTCTTGATTGACAAAAACAAGAGAAATCAATAAGATTAATGAAGACTTGAATCCACCTCTTAAGGAGGCACTAGCATGTCAGATTACCTCGTAATCGTGGAGTCGCCTTCTAAGGCGAAGACCATTGAGAAATATTTAGGGAAAAAATACAAAGTTGTCGCGTCTATGGGACATGTTCGCGATTTGCCAAAAAGTCAAATGGGGATAGAAGTAAAGAACAACTTCACCCCGAAGTATATTACCATTCGTGGTAAAGGTCCCGTCTTAAAAGATTTAAAATCAGCGGCCAAAAAAGCAAAGAAAGTCTATCTCGCGGCCGATCCAGATCGTGAAGGGGAAGCGATTGCTTGGCATTTAGCGAATACGTTAAATGTGGACGTTGAATCAGATTGTCGGGTTGTGTTTAATGAGATTACGAAAGATGCAATCAAAGAATCATTTAAACATCCTCGTGCAATTAATATGGATTTAGTGGATGCACAACAAGCAAGACGTATACTTGATCGTCTTGTTGGTTACAATATTAGTCCTTTATTATGGAAGAAAGTAAAAAAAGGATTAAGTGCAGGACGTGTACAATCTGTAGCAGTTCGTTTAATCATCGAGCGTGAAAGGGAAATTCAAAACTTTGAACCTGAAGAATTCTGGACAATTAAAACAGAATTTGTAAAAGGAAAAGACACATTTGAAGCAAGCTTTTACGGTGTAGATGGTGAAAAAGTTCAATTAACAAATGAAACGCAAGTGAATGAAATAATTGAACAGATGAAAGACAATGCGTTTTCAGTTGACAATGTAACGCGCAAAGAGCGAAAACGTAACCCTGCATTACCGTTTACAACATCTTCCTTGCAACAAGAAGCAGCCCGTAAGTTAAACATGCGAGCAAAGAAAACAATGATGCTTGCACAGCAATTGTATGAAGGGATAGATCTTGGAAAACAAGGAACTGTAGGTCTTATTACGTATATGAGAACTGATTCAACACGTATCTCAGAAACAGCTCAAACAGAGGCTCGTACTTACATCACTGAAGCGTATGGTACGGAATACATAGGAACAGAAAAGAAGAAAGAAACGAAAAAGTCAAATGCACAAGATGCGCATGAGGCAATTCGTCCTACTTCGGTAATGAGAAAGCCAGAGGAACTAAAAAGTTTCTTAGGTCGTGATCAACTTCGATTATATAAATTGATTTGGGAGCGATTTGTTGCAAGTCAAATGGCGTCTGCTATAATGGATACTGTGACAGCGAGACTCATTAATAACAATGTTCAGTTCCGTGCAAGTGGATCGGTTGTAAAGTTCCCAGGATTTATGAAAGTGTATGTAGAGTCAAAAGATGATGGTGCTGAAGAAAAGGATAAGATGTTGCCGCCTTTAGAAGTAGGGGAAACTGTATTTTCAAAGGATTTAGAACCAAAGCAACATTTTACACAACCTCCTCCGCGCTATACAGAGGCTCGCCTAGTAAGAACACTTGAAGAACTTGGAATTGGAAGACCGTCGACATATGTACCTACACTTGAAACGATTCAAAAGCGTGGGTATGTAGGCTTGGATAATAAACGCTTCGTTCCGACTGAACTTGGTGAAATAGTAATTGAACTTATTTTAGAGTTTTTCCCAGAAATTATTAACATTGAATTTACTGCCAATATGGAGCAAAGCCTTGATGAAGTAGAAGAAGGAAATGCGAATTGGGTAAAAATTGTTGATGATTTCTACGTAGGTTTTGAACCGCGTTTAGAAAAAGCGGAAAAAGAAATGCGTGAAGTGGAAATTAAAGATGAACCAGCTGGGGAAGATTGTGAATTATGTAATCACCCAATGGTCTTTAAAATGGGTAAATACGGGAAATTTATGGCTTGCTCGAATTTCCCAGATTGTCGTAATACAAAGCCGATTGTGAAAGAAATCGGTGTTACTTGTCCAAAGTGTGATAAGGGTCAAATTATTGAACGCCGTAGTAATAAAAAGAAACGTCTTTTCTATGGGTGCGGTACGTATCCGGAATGCGACTTTGTATCTTGGGATAAGCCAATTGGTCGTAAGTGTCCGAAGTGCGAAGGCATGCTTGTAGAGAAAAAGTTGAAAAAAGGCGTGCAAGTACAATGTATTTCGTGCGATTATGAAGAAGAACAACAAATGTGAGCGTAACTGCTCACATTTTTTTCGGGAAGAAAAGGAAAGGTGATATAAATGACAACACAAGTAGTAAACGTCATTGGCGCAGGTCTTGCAGGAAGTGAAGCAGCTTACCAAATTGCAAAACGTGGTGTCCAAGTTAGATTATATGAAATGAGACCGGTAAGGCAAACGCCAGCTCATCACACAGATAAATTCGCTGAATTAGTATGTAGTAACTCACTTCGTGCAAACACTTTAACAAATGCAGTTGGAGTTATTAAAGAGGAAATGCGCTTAATGGATTCTGTAATTATTCGTGCGGCGGATGAGTGCTCTGTACCAGCTGGAGGCGCTTTAGCTGTAGACCGTCATGAGTTCGCAGCTAAAGTAACAGAATACGTAAAGAACCATCCAAATGTAACTGTAATGAATGAAGAAATTACAGATATTCCAGAGGGACCGACAATTATTGCTACAGGTCCATTAACATCTCCTGATCTTTCTGCAAAATTGAAAGAATTAACAGGAGAAGATTATTTCTACTTCTATGATGCTGCAGCCCCAATCGTAGAAAAAGACAGCATTGACATGAATAAAGTATATTTAAAATCGCGTTATGACAAAGGTGAAGCTGCATATTTAAATTGCCCAATGACAGAAGAAGAGTTTGATCGTTTTTATGAGGCTCTAATTGCTGCTGAGACAGTGCCTTTAAAAGAGTTTGAAAAAGAAATTTTCTTTGAAGGTTGTATGCCAGTAGAGGTTATGGCAAGTAGAGGGAGACAGACGTTAGTATTTGGACCTATGAAACCTGTTGGATTGGAAGATCCAAAAACAGGGAAAACGCCATATGCTGTTGTTCAGTTACGTCAAGATGATGCAGCGGGAACTTTATACAATATCGTAGGTTTCCAAACACATTTAAAGTGGGGACCGCAAAAAGAAGTGCTACAGTTAATTCCAGGATTGGAAAATGCAGAGATTGTACGTTATGGTGTAATGCATCGTAATACGTTTATTAATTCACCTAATTTGCTTCGTCCAACGTATCAATATAAACAACGGGATGATTTATTCTTCGCTGGTCAAATGACTGGAGTAGAGGGATATGTTGAATCAGCAGCATCAGGATTATTAGCAGGAATTAATGCTGCGCGTCTTGTGCAAGGTGAAGAGCCAGTTGTATTACCGCCAGTAACTGCGATGGGTAGCATGGCAAATTACATTACGGCAACGAACGCTAAAAACTTCCAACCGATGAATGCGAACTTCGGTCTATTTGCACCGTTAGAGAAGAAGATTAAAAAGAAAGCAGAACGAAATGAAGCGTACGCAGCACGCGCTTTAGAAACGATTCGAAATTTTGTAAATATTTAGTTAAATTTCTTGCAAAGGCTACTAAGTTGTGATACGATTTAGTAGCCTTTATTGAGGTGAGTTGTGTGAATGTGAAGAAATTGTTACAATTATTCGTTGGATATTTACAAATTGAAAGAAATTATTCAAAATATACAATTGCAAGTTATCAAAATGATTTAGAACATTTTGTGCAATTTATGAAACGAGAAGGCATATCCTCTTTTTTAGACGTTACATACGCGGATGTTCGTTTGTACTTAACGACGTTGCACGATGAGAAGTTAGCCCGTAAATCTGTCGCAAGAAAAGTATCAAGCTTACGAAGTTTATATCGTTTTTTGATGCGTGAAGGTTATCGAAAGGATAATCCGTTTGCACTTGCGTCACTCCCCAAAAAAGAATTGTCAATCCCAAAGTTTTTATATGCTGAAGAGTTAGAGGAATTATTTGAAGTTTCTGACACGGAAACACCATTAGGTCAAAGGAATCAAGCTTTGTTAGAGTTGATGTATGCGACTGGGATCCGTGTGAGTGAATGTGTCAATTTACAACTTACCGATATTGACTTTGCGGTGGGAACAATTTTAGTAATGGGAAAAGGAAAAAAACAAAGGTATATTCCGTTCGGAAGCTATGCGCAAGATTCTTTAATTACTTATATAGAGAATGGGAGAAAACAGTTAGTTAATAAGACTGACGAAGACTCTCATATGGTATTTTTAAATGCGAAAGGTACACCGCTAACAAGTCGTGGAGTTCGTTATGTTTTAAATGAACTCATTAAAAAGGCTTCGCTGACAATGCGGATAAGTCCCCATATGTTAAGGCATACATTTGCTACACATATGCTAGATGAAGGGGCGGATTTACGTACTGTACAGGAGTTATTAGGCCATGAAAATTTGTCGACGACACAAATTTATACGCATGTCTCTAAAGAAAGATTGCGTTCTGTTTACATGAAGCATCACCCGCGGGCATAAATTGCTTTAAAAGCTATAAAAACAAATAAAGGAGTTTTTTCTATGGGAAATTTCCACGCTACAACGATATTTGCAGTTCATCATAATGGAGAATGTGCAATGGCTGGAGATGGCCAAGTGACAATGGGAAATGCTGTTGTAATGAAACATACAGCTCGTAAAGTTCGTAAACTTTTCCAAGGTAAAGTTTTAGCTGGTTTCGCAGGATCAGTTGCTGACGCATTTACTCTTTTTGAAATGTTTGAAGGGAAATTAGAAGAGTATAATGGCAACTTGCAGCGTGCTGCTGTTGAAATGGCCAAACAATGGCGTGGCGATAAAATGTTACGTCAGCTAGAAGCAATGCTCATTGTCATGGATAAAACAACTATGCTCCTTGTTTCAGGTACAGGAGAAGTGATTGAACCGGATGATGGTATTTTAGCAATTGGATCTGGTGGAAATTATGCACTTTCTGCAGGTCGTGCTTTAAAGCAATATGCAAGTGAACACTTAACAGCGAAGCAAATTGCGAAAGCGAGTTTAGAGATTGCTGGCGATATTTGTGTTTATACGAATCACAACATAATTGTTGAAGAATTGTAGAATCGTAAGGGAGGCATTTTATATGCATTTACATTTTACTCCGCGCCAAATTGTGGAAAAATTAGATCAATACATCATCGGTCAAAAAGACGCAAAGAAAGCGGTTGCTGTAGCGTTGAGAAATCGATATCGTCGCAGTAAATTAGCTGAAAATTTACGTGACGAAATTGCACCTAAAAATATCTTAATGATTGGACCGACAGGTGTTGGGAAAACAGAGGTAGCACGACGAATGGCGAAACTCGTTGGAGCACCTTTTATTAAGGTTGAGGCCACAAAATTCACAGAAGTTGGATATGTGGGTAGAGATGTAGAGTCGATGGTACGTGACCTGGTGGAAACATCGGTTCGTATCGTAAAAGAAGAAATGGTAGTGAAAGTTCAAGATAAAGCCGAAGAGCAAGCGAATCAACGTCTTGTTGAAATTTTAGTGCCGAGTCCAGAGAAACAATCTGGATTCAAAAATCCATTAGAGATGCTTTTTGGAGGCACTCAAAATTCGAATCAAACGTCTGATACACAAGAAGATGTTGAAATCGAAAAGAAGCGTCAAGATGTGGAGAGAAAGCTTGCTGCAGGGCTTCTTGAAGACGAAATTGTATCGATTGAAGTGACTGAACAACAGTCTTCCATGTTTGATATGTTACAAGGAACTGGTATGGAGCAAATGGGAATGAATTTCCAAGATGCGCTAGGAAGTTTTATGCCGAAAAAAACGAAAAAACGTAAACTTTCTGTAAAAGAAGCAAGAAAACTCTTGACAAATGAAGAGGCACAGCGCTTAATTGATATGGATGAAGTTACACAAGAGGCTGTTTATCGTGCTGAACAGCTCGGGATTATTTTTATCGATGAAATTGACAAAATTGCTGGTAAGCAGTCGAATAGCGTAGATGTATCACGTGAAGGTGTGCAACGTGACATTTTGCCGATTGTAGAAGGGTCGAATGTTGCGACAAAATACGGATCAGTAAAAACGGATTATATTTTATTCGTTGCAGCTGGAGCGTTCCATATGTCTAAACCGTCGGATTTAATTCCGGAATTGCAAGGGAGATTTCCGATTCGAGTAGAATTAACAAAATTATCGACAGACGATTTTGTTAAAATACTAATCGAGCCTGACAATGCGTTAATTAAACAATATATGGCATTATTAGCGACTGAAGGTATAGAAATTGAATTTTCAGACGAAGCTATTCGTAAGATTGCTGAGATTGCTTATCAAGTTAATCAGGATACAGATAATATTGGAGCAAGAAGACTTCATACGATTATGGAGAAGCTCCTTGAAGATTTATCGTTTGAAGCATCTGAAATTACGTTAGAGAAAATAACGATAACACCTCAATACGTTGAGGAGAAATTAGCAACAATTGCTAAAAATAAAGATGTGAGCCAGTTTATTTTGTAATAGTGTCATCAGGTGACTCGCCCTAGTTTCCAAGTGATGAAAAAATATGTGAGTAACATGTAGGAGGAACTTTTGAAATGGAATTATTAGCAAAAACGAGAAAATTAAATGCGTTATTACAGAGCGCAGCAGGGAAGCCTGTAAACTTTAGAGAAATGTCTGACACAATGTGTGAAGTAATCGAAGCAAACGTATTCGTAGTTAGCCGTCGTGGTAAATTACTAGGTTATGCAATTCACCAACAAATCGAAAACGAACGCATGAAGCAAATGCTTGCAGAACGTCAATTCCCAGAAGAATATACACAAAGCTTATTCAACATTACAGAAACATCTTCAAACTTAGATGTGAACAGTGCTTACACAGCATTCCCAGTAGAAAACAGAGAATTATTTGGTCAAGGTTTAACTACAATCGTACCAATCGTTGGTGGCGGTGAGCGTCTAGGTACATTAGTATTAGCTCGTCTTGGTCAAGAGTTCTTAGATGATGATTTAATCCTTGCTGAGTACAGCTCAACTGTTGTAGGTATGGAAATCTTACGTGAAAAAGCAGAAGAAATCGAAGAGGAAGCACGTAGTAAAGCTGTTGTTCAAATGGCAATCAGCTCATTATCTTACAGTGAGTTAGAAGCGATTGAGCACATCTTCGAAGAATTAAATGGAACAGAAGGTTTACTTGTTGCAAGTAAAATTGCTGATCGCGTAGGAATTACTCGTTCTGTAATCGTAAATGCACTACGTAAATTAGAAAGTGCTGGTGTTATTGAGTCTCGTTCTTTAGGTATGAAAGGAACATACATTAAAGTGCTAAACGACAAGTTTCTACAGGAACTTGCTAAATTAAAAACAAACTAATTTGTAAAAAACTCTCCTCAATCGAGGAGAGTTTTTTATGTGCAATGGATAGATGGTGCTTGTGAAAAGTGTCATAAGCGTGTTTTCTGAGAAAACTATTAATTGTATTTATTTTTTTGCTTAAAAGAAATGAAGGTTGGTAATACTAGAATTCGAGTATGCACAAAGAAAGTTTTACATTGTTCGCATTTTCGACTTGATTGTAATATTTCAGTATGATATAGTAAGCAGTGGTGTCAGTACAAAGTACACACGTTTACTGATTTAAGTGTTGGTGCTACGTTTGTAGTTTCGCTTAGAGATGAAGTAAACGGAGGATATCAAAAACCATTTAGGAGGAACTATATTATGTCAGTAATTTCTATGAAGCAATTGCTTGAAGCTGGTGTTCATTTCGGACATCAAACTCGTCGTTGGAACCCAAAAATGAAGCGTTACATTTTCACAGAGCGTAACGGTATCTACATCATCGACTTACAAAAAACTGTGAAAAAAGTTGAGGAAGCTTACAGAACGATGCGCGACATCGCTGCTGAAGGCGGAGACATCTTATTCGTAGGTACTAAAAAACAAGCACAAGAAGCTATTAAAGAAGAAGCAACTCGTGCTGGTATGTACTTCGTTAACCAACGTTGGTTAGGCGGAACTTTAACAAACTTCCAAACAATCCAAAAGCGTATCAAGCGTCTTAAAGACATCGAAAGAATGCAAGAAGATGGTACTTTCGAAGTACTTCCTAAGAAAGAAGTTGTTCAACTTAAAAAAGAGTTAGAGCGTCTTGAGAAATTCTTAGGCGGTATTAAAGATATGAAAGGTCTTCCAAGTGCATTATTCGTAGTAGACCCTCGTAAAGAGCGTATTGCAGTTGCTGAAGCACGCAAATTACACATTCCAATCATCGGTATCGTTGATACAAACTGTGATCCAGACGAAATCGATCACGTTATCCCAGCAAACGATGATGCAATTCGTGCTGTAAAACTTCTTACATCTAAAATGGCAGACGCGATCCTTGAAGCAAAACAAGGTGAAGAAACTGTTACTGCGTAACAAAGTTGGAAAGGTGATAAGGGGTTCGGCCTTTTATCACCTTTTTTAAGGTATAAACACCTTTATAAAAGGTATAAATACATATTTTAGGAGGATGAAAAGTATGGCAATCACTGCTCAAATGGTAAAAGAATTACGTGAAAAAACTGGCGCAGGTATGATGGACTGCAAAAAAGCTTTAACAGAAACTAACGGCGACATGGAGAAGGCAATTGACTTCTTACGTGAAAAAGGTATTGCGAAAGCTGCTAAAAAAGCTGACCGCATTGCTGCTGAAGGTTTAACTTTCATCGAAACAAACGGTAACGATGCTTTAATCTTAGAATTAAACTCTGAAACTGATTTCGTTGCGAAAAACGAAGGTTTCCAAACACTAATTAAAGAATTAGCTGCTCACTTATTAACTAACAAACCAGCTAACGTTGAAGAAGCTATGGCTCAAACAATGGAAAACGGTAAAAAAGTTGAAGAGCACATCAACGAAGCAATCGCTAAAATTGGTGAAAAACTTACACTTCGTCGTTTCGAAATCGTATCAAAAACTGATGCAGATGCATTCGGCGCTTACCTACACATGGGTGGACGCATTGGTGTATTAACAGTTCTTGAAGGTTCTACTGATGAAGCTGCTGCTAAAGATGTTGCAATGCACATCGCTGCAGTTAACCCTAAATACATCGACCGCGATGCTGTAACAGCTGAAGAAGTTGAGCATGAGCGTCAAGTATTAACACAACAAGCATTAAACGAAGGCAAGCCTGAGAAAATCGTTGCAAAAATGGTTGAAGGCCGTTTAGGCAAATTCTTCGAAGAGATTTGCTTACTTGACCAAGCATTCGTTAAAAACCCTGATATGAAAGTTCGTCAGTTCGTTGAGTCTAAAGGCGGAACATTAAAAGGATTCGTTCGCTACGCTGTTGGTGAAGGTATCGAAAAACGCGAAGACAACTTTGCTGAAGAAGTAATGAACCAAGTAAAAGGTAGCAACTAATACAGATTAGGGAACACATTGTGTTCCCTTTTTTAAAATAAAGATGTAAGCAATTGGAGGTTCATTATGAGTAAACCGAAATATAATCGTGTCGTTTTAAAGCTAAGTGGAGAAGCTTTAGCTGGAGAGCAAGGATTTGGAATTAACCCAACTGTTATTAAGTCAGTTGCGGAACAAGTAAAAGAAATTGCAGAACTTGATGTAGAGGTTGCTGTTGTTGTTGGTGGCGGTAACATTTGGCGTGGGAAAATTGGAAGTGAAATGGGCATGGATCGTGCAGGGGCAGATTACATGGGCATGTTAGCGACAGTTATGAATTCATTAGCTCTTCAAGATAGCTTGGAGAATATCGGAATTCAAACTCGTGTACAAACTTCAATTGAGATGCGTCAAGTTGCAGAACCTTACATTCGTCGTAAAGCAGTTCGTCACTTAGAGAAAAAACGTGTTGTTATCTTTGCAGCAGGTACAGGTAACCCATACTTCTCTACAGATACAACAGCAGCATTACGTGCGGCAGAAATTGAAGCAGATGTAATTTTAATGGCAAAAAACAATGTAGATGGTGTATATAATGCGGATCCATCTATTGATCCAACAGCTACGAAATATGAAACGCTTACTTACTTAGACGTATTAAAAGAAGGTTTAGGTGTAATGGATTCTACAGCTTCTTCTCTATGTATGGATAATGATATTCCATTAATTGTATTCTCAGTTATGGAAAAAGGTAATATTAAACGTGCCGTTTTAGGCGAAAATATCGGAACAGTGGTAAGGGGGAAATAAATATGGGACAACAAGTATTGAAGTCTTCAAATGAAAAAATGGAAAAAGCAGTTGCTGCTTATTCTCGTGAATTAGCAACAGTTCGTGCTGGCCGTGCAAACGCGTCTGTATTAGATAAGGTACAAGTTGATTACTATGGTGCACCAACACCAGTTGTGCAATTAGCGAACATTACAGTTCCAGAAGCGCGTTTACTAGTAATTCAACCTTATGATAAAACTTCTATCGGTGATATTGAAAAAGCAATTTTAAAAGCAGATTTAGGCTTAAATCCTTCTAATGATGGAACTGTAATTCGTATTGCATTCCCTGCATTAACAGAAGAACGTCGTCGTGATCTTGTAAAAGTTGTGAAAAAATATGCTGAAGAAGCTAAAGTTGCTGTTCGTAACGTACGTCGTGACGGAAATGATGATCTTAAGAAGCTTGAAAAAGCTGGCGAGATTACAGAAGATGATTTAAGAGGATATACTGAAGATATCCAAAAAGAAACAGATAAATATATTGCAAAAGTTGACGAAATCGCAAAAAACAAAGAAAAAGAAATCATGGAAGTGTAATAGCGATAACTTCGCAATTATGACCCTCTTCTTAAGGGGGTCTTTTTACACTTTTAGGCATACGTCTGCTTGCTGGAGGGTATGAATGATGTTTAAAAACTTTCCTTTTTTTAAAGGTAAAAAGGACACATCGTTTGATCATCTCGTTGAAGAAGTGAAAAAAGGATATATCCCAGAACATATTGCCATCATTATGGATGGGAATGGAAGATGGGCAAAGAGGAGAGCAATGCCTCGTATTGCGGGACATCATGAAGGTATGCAAGTTGTAAAGAAAATTACAAAATTTGCAAGTAAACTTAATGTGAAAGTGTTAACTCTTTATGCTTTTTCAACTGAGAACTGGAAAAGACCGAAAAAGGAAGTTGATTATTTAATGAAGCTTCCAGAAGAATTTCTAGGTACATTTTTACCAGAATTGATTGAAGAAAACGTACAAGTCCGAGTAATAGGGCAAAAAGATCGTCTTCCTACGCATACACGCAGAGCGATGGAGAAAGCCATGGAAGATACGAAAGAGAATACGGGATTAATTCTTAATTTCGCGTTAAACTATGGAAGTCGAGATGAAATCGTTTCTGCTGTGCAACATATGATGAAAGATAATGAGGAAGGAAAAATTCGTTCTGAAGAGGTAAGTGAAGAAATGCTTTCCTCCTACTTAATGACGAGTTCTTTACCTGATCCAGAGTTGTTAATCCGAACAAGCGGAGAGCTACGTATTAGTAATTTCATGTTATGGCAAATTGCATATTCGGAGTTTTGGTTTACAGACGTGTATTGGCCAGACTTCAAAGAAGAACATTTGCTAAATGCGATTACTGACTTTCAACATAGAGGGCGCAGATTCGGAGGCGTGTAGAAAGAGAGGGTTTGGTAGTGAAACAGAGAATTATTACTGGAGTGGTTGCTGCCGCGCTATTCATTCCCATCGTAATATACGGTGGCGTGCCTTTTACGGTTTTAGTGTATGCACTTGCTTCTATAGGTTTATATGAATTAATTCGTATGAATAAGCTTACGCTTATTTCAGTACCGACAGTTTTAGCTGCAGTATTATTGTGGATTCTTTTAATTCCAAGTAGTGCATCAGAACTGTTTACATGGATTGGATTAGGTAAATTGGAAATCACATTTGTGATTGTTTTATTACTTTTATCATATACAGTCCTTTCTAAGAATACATTTACTTTTGATAATGCTTCATTTTTACTGATGGCAACGACATATGTGGCAATGGGATTCTTATATTTAAATGAAACGAGAATATTAGGAATTAAATATGTATTTTGCGCATTATTTGTTATATGGGCTACTGATTCAGGCGCATATTTCGTAGGAAAAGCATTGGGCAAGAGAAAATTGTGGCCAGAAATCAGTCCAAATAAAACGATTGAAGGTTCATTAGGGGGCATCGTTTGTGGAATTATTGTGGCACTTGTTTACAACGTGTTCTTCCCAGTCGAATCGAATGTAGTAATTTTAATTGTGCTGACAATTATCATTTCTATTTTTGGACAAATTGGTGATTTAGTACAATCTGCTTTTAAACGTCATTATGGCGTAAAGGATTCAGGTACAATTTTACCTGGGCATGGTGGTATATTAGACCGAACAGATAGTTGGTTATTCGTTTTACCAATTCTCTACTTCTTATTACAATACAATTAATAAATGAACGAGGGGTTGGAGTCATGAAAAACATTAGTTTATTAGGTGCAAGCGGATCAATTGGTACACAAACTTTAGATGTATTACGCTCGCACCCAGACCAATTCCGTCTCGTTGCTTGTTCTGTAGGGAAAAATATTGACTACGCAGTAAAGGTAATTCAAGAATTTTCTCCGCAAATCGTCTCTGTGCAAAGAGAGGAAGATGTTTTAAAATTACAATCTGTTTCTGGTAATACAAAAATTGTATATGGTAGTGAAGGACTTTTAGAAGTAGCATTACATCCAGATGCGGAGATTGTAGTAAATGCTGTTGTAGGTAGCGTAGGGTTGTTACCAACACTTCGTGCAATTGAGGCGAAAAAAACAATTGGAATTGCAAATAAAGAAACGTTAGTAACTGCAGGACATCTTGTAATGGAAGCAGCACGAAAACATAATGTTTCGTTACTTCCAGTTGATAGTGAACATTCGGCTATTTTTCAATGCTTGAATGGTGAAAATGAAAAAAGAATTTCTCGTCTTATTATAACGGCTTCTGGTGGAAGTTTCCGCGATAAAACGAGGGATGAATTGCATCGTGTGACCGTAGAAGATGCGCTTCGACATCCAAACTGGTCAATGGGTTCGAAAATTACAATTGATTCTGCTACAATGATGAATAAGGGACTAGAAGTAATTGAAGCACATTGGCTTTTTGGTATCCCTTATGAGCAAATCGATGTTGTTTTACATAAAGAAAGTATTATCCATTCTATGGTTGAATTTGAAGATCGTAGTGTAATGGCGCAGCTTGGTTCACCTGATATGCGAGTACCAATTCAATACGCACTTACATATCCTGATAGATTGCCTCTTTCAGACACAAAACAGTTAAACTTATGGGAAATAGGGACGTTGCATTTTGAGAAAATGGACCAAGAACGATTCCGTTGTTTACGTTTTGCGTATGAAGCTGGAAAAGCAGGTGGAAGTATGCCAGCTGTAATGAACGCAGCGAATGAAGTAGCTGTTGAAGCCTTTTTACAAAAGAGAATTGATTTCTTAACAGTGGAAGACCTCATTGAAAAAGCAATGAACCATCACAATGTCATTGCACGACCGAGCTTAGAGGAAATTTTGGAAATTGATGCGGCCACAAGACGGTTTGTGATGGAACAAATTTAGCAAAGGTGGTTATGGAATTGAATACAGCGATTGCCTTTATATTAATTTTCGGTGCACTCGTATTTTTCCATGAGCTAGGGCATCTATATTTCGCAAAAAGAGCAGGTATTTTATGCCGCGAGTTTGCGATTGGTTTTGGTCCGAAAATATTCTCATTTGAAAAGAATGAAACGGTGTATACGATTCGATTACTGCCCCTTGGTGGCTATGTAAGAATGGCTGGCGAGGATGCGGACACAGTTGAGTTAAAGCCTGGGAAAAAGGTTGGCCTTGTATTAAATGAAAAAGACGAAGTTGTGAAATTAGTTTTTGATGGATATGAAAAGTATCCAAATGTTCGTGTTATTGAAGTCGAACAAGCTGATTTGGAGCATAATTTAACAATTTCGGGCTATGAAGAGTACGAGGAAGAGCTTCAAACATTCCGAGTGAATGAAAAGGCTCGTATTATTACTGCGGGGGAAGAAATTCAAATTGCCCCGTATAATAGACAATTTGGCTCGAAAAAACTAGGGCAACGCGCTTTAACAATCTTTGCGGGTCCTGCAATGAACTTCATTTTAGCATTTGTTATTTTTGTGATTCTTGGATTTGTACAAGGGGTCCCTATTGACAAACCAATGGTCGGAAAAGTGATGGATAACAGTGCAGCACAGCAAGCTGGATTGAAAGAGAATGATACAATTCAAGCTATTGATGGGAAAAACACAAGTACATGGAAAGATGTTGTTACTATTGTACGTGAAAACCCAAATAAAGAAATTACGTTACAAGTAAAGCGTGATAATGAACAGTTTAATGTGAAAGTAACGCCAACACTTGATAAAGAAGGAAAAGACGAAGTTGGTAGAATCGGTGTTTATTCTCCTGTAGAGAAAACAGTAATGGGTTCTATTAAATCAGGATTTGAACAAACGTACCAATGGACGAAACTAATTTTTGAATCTCTTGTTAAATTAGTAACTGGTCAATTTTCTATTAATGAGTTATCAGGTCCAGTAGGAATTTATAATCTAACAGATCAAGTTGTAGATTATGGGTTTACGCGTGTACTAAGTTTAGCTGCAGTTCTAAGCATTAATCTTGGTTTATTTAATTTATTACCAGTTCCTGCTTTAGATGGTGGCCGTTTATTCTTCTTCTTAATTGAAGCGTTACGAGGAAAACCAATTGATCGCCAAAAAGAAGGAATGGTTCACTTTATTGGTTTTGCATTATTAATGTTACTTATGTTAGTTGTAACTTGGAATGACATTCGTAAGTTTTTCTTGTAAAATAAAGTGAAACTTATAATGAAATAGAGCTCGTAGAATAAAATCCCTCACCTAACTCGAGGTGAGGGGTTTTACTGCGTGTAAGAGTAAAATGAAGAGGTGCAAATAAATGAAACAAAGTATGGTATTCAGTCCTACATTACGTGAAGTTCCAGCTGATGCTGAAATTAAGAGTCATCAGCTATTACTTCGTGCAGGTTTTATGCGTCAAAATGCTTCTGGTATTTATAGCTTTCTACCATTTGGATTAAAAGTATTACACAAAGTAGAACGTATCGTTCGAGAAGAAATGGAGCGCGCAGGAGCTGTAGAATTATTAATGCCAGCTATGCAAGCTGCGGAATTATGGCAAGAATCAGGTCGTTGGTATTCTTACGGATCTGAATTAATGCGTATGAAAGATCGTAATGCTCGTGAATTCGCATTAGGAGCGACACATGAGGAAGTAATTACGGATCTTGTGCGTGATGAAGTGAAATCATATAAAAAATTACCGTTAACATTATACCAAATTCAAACAAAATTCCGTGATGAGCAAAGACCTCGTTTCGGCTTATTACGTGGAAGAGAGTTTCTAATGAAAGATGCATACTCTTTCCATGCTACACAAGAGAGCTTAGATGAAGTATACGATCGCTTATATAAAGCATACTCTAACATTTTTGCTCGCTGTGGTTTGAATTTCCGTGCAGTTATTGCTGATTCTGGAGCAATGGGCGGAAAAGATACACATGAATTTATGGTATTATCTGATGTTGGTGAAGATACAATTGCATACTCTGACACATCTGATTATGCAGCAAACATCGAAATGGCTCCTGTTGTAGCTACGTATAAGAAGAGTGACGAAGCAGAAAAAGCACTTGAAAAAGTAGCAACACCAGACCAAAAAGCAATTGAAGAAGTATCTGCATTCTTAAACATTGCAGCTGACAAGTGCATTAAGTCTATGGTGTTTAAAGTAGATGAGAAATTAGTAGTTGTACTTGTTCGTGGTGATCACGAAGTAAACGATGTGAAAGTGAAAAATGTATACGGCGCTTCAGTTGTTGAGCTTGCTTCTCATGAAGAAGTAAAAGCATTATTAAATTGTGAAGTGGGTTCATTAGGACCGATTAATGTAACAGGTGATATCGAAATTATTGCTGATCATGCTGTAGCATCAATTGTTAACGGATGTTCAGGAGCGAATGAAGAAGGATTCCATTATGTAAATGTAAATCCAGAACGTGACTTTAAAGTAAGTCAATATACAGATTTACGCTTCATTCAAGAAGGAGACCAATCTCCAGATGGAAACGGAACAATTCTTTTCGCACGCGGAATTGAAGTTGGTCATGTATTCAAATTAGGAACTCGTTATAGTGAAGCAATGAACGCAACATTCCTAGATGAAAACGGAAAAACACAACCACTTATTATGGGTTGTTACGGTATCGGTGTATCTCGTACAGTAGCAGCAATTGCAGAGCAATTTAACGATGAGAACGGCTTAGTTTGGCCAAAAGCGGTAGCACCGTTCCATGTGCATGTAATTCCAGTAAATATGAAATCTGATGCACAACGTGAAATGGGTGAAAATATTTACAACTCATTACAAGAACAAGGCTATGAAGTGTTATTAGACGATCGTGCAGAACGTGCAGGTGTTAAATTTGCAGATGCAGATTTATTCGGTCTTCCAGTTCGTGTTACAGTTGGTAAAAAAGCAGACGAAGGTATTGTAGAAGTGAAAGTACGTGCTACAGGTGAGTCTGAAGAAGTAAAAGTAGAAGAACTTCAAACATATATTGCAAATATTTTAAAATAAGAAGAGGTACCTCGTAATGGGGTACCTTCTCTTTCTTTGTAAACGTATTTTGTAAAAGAAGAGGTGAGAAATCTTTCTTTGTGGTACGTTTCAATTTATAATAGCAAATGGAAGGAGAGTGCTTATGTCTTTAACAAATGAACAACAAGAGCGATTTCAAATTTTGCTCCAGCAGTTGCAAATACCAGACGACCTTATAAATCAATATTTACAAGGCGGTGGTATTGAAAGGCTCGTTATTGATAAAGCGAATAAAAGTTGGCATTTTGATTTACAAGTGCCACGTATTTTGCCTACAGAATTATATGAATTGCTAGAAACAAAGCTTAAGCAATCATTTTCTCATATTGCAAGAACAACATTTGCATTAGAAACAGAGAATAAACAATTTACAGAAGAAGAAGTGAGGGCGTATTGGCCGCTTTGTACGGAACGAATTACATTTTCACCTATGTTCGCATACTTAAAGAAGCAGCTTCCACAGGTGAATGGAGTGAAGTTGCTAATAAATGTAAATAACGAGCTGGAGTCTACGGCTTTAAAGAAAAACGTTGCGAAACCAGTAGGGGATCAATACGAAGTTTTTGGATTCCCGCGTTTTCAGTTAGACACACATATACAGCAAAATACAGAAGAAATGCAAAAGTTTCGTGAACAAACGCAGCAAGAAGACCGTGAGCGTGTTATACAAGCTATGGAAGAAATGGCGAAGAAGCAAGCTGAAGAAAGCAGCGTTGTGTATGAAGGACCGATTACACTCGGGTATCTTATTAAGCCAGATGAAGAGATTACACCGATGCGAGAAATTCAAGATGAAGAAAGAAGAAAAACGGTTCAAGGATATGTCTTCCATGTAGAAACAAAAGAGCTTCGTAGTGGGCGTACGTTATTAACTTTAAAAATAACGGATTATACGGATTCTATTATGATCAAAATGTTCTCGCGTGACAAAGAAGATATTCCAATGCTGCAATCCTTGAAAAAAGGAATGTGGGTGAAAGCGCGTGGTTCTGTTCAAAACGATACATTCGTTCGAGATTTAGTAATGATTGCAAATGATATTAATGAAATAACAGGACCGTCTCGTAAAGATAAAGCACCAGAAGGCGAAAAACGAGTAGAGCTGCATCTCCATACTCCGATGAGTCAAATGGACGCTGTCACTCCAGTTTCTAAGCTTGTTGCTCAAGCTGGTAAATGGGGACATGAGGCTATTGCGGTTACAGATCATGCCGTGGCTCAGTCCTTCCCAGAGGCGTATTCTGCAGGGAAGAAGGCTGGTGTTAAAGTTATATATGGTGTAGAAGCAAATCTAGTTAATGATGGTGTACCGATAGCGTATAACGAAGCGCATCGTTTACTTGCAGAGGAAACGTATGTTGTTTTCGACGTTGAGACGACAGGTTTATCAGCTGTATACGATACAGTCATTGAGTTGGCTGCCGTAAAAGTAAAGGGTGGCGAAATTATTGATCGCTTTGAATCTTTCGCAAATCCACATCAACCATTATCAGCGACGATTATTGAATTGACAGGTATTACGGATGATATGTTAACTGATGCACCTGAAGTGGACGAAGTGTTTAAAAAGTTTGAGGAATGGATGGGCGACCATACACTTGTTGCCCATAACGCGAGCTTTGATATGGGCTTTATTAACGTAGGTTTTAAAAAGGCTGGACTAGAAAAAACGAATAATCCAGTTATTGATACGTTAGAACTTGCACGATTTTTATTCCCAGAAATGAAAAATCATCGATTAAATACGATGTGTAAAAAACTTGATATTGAATTAACACAACATCACCGTGCGATTTATGATACAGAAGCGACGGGATATTTACTTGTGAAAATGTTGAAAGACGTAATTGAAAAGGGATTTGAATATCACGATCAATTAAATGATAGCATGGGACAAGGGGATGCGTATAAGCGTGGCCGTCCAAGTCATATGACGTTACTTGCCACATCGGATGTTGGATTGAAAAATTTATATAAACTTGTTTCATATTCTCACCTTAATTACTTTTACCGTGTACCACGTGTGCCGAGGTCACTATTAAAAAAATATCGTGAAGGAATTTTAGTAGGAACGGCTTGTGATAAAGGTGAAGTGTTCGAGGCAATGATGCAAAAGGCACCTGAAGAGGTAGAAGAAATTGCCCAGTTCTATGATTACATTGAAGTAATGCCTCCAGAGGTGTTGCGTCATTTAGTAGAACGTGAGCTTGTTCGAGACGAAGGTCAATTAAAAACAATTATTTCTAACTTAGTAAAACTAGGTGAGACGTTAGATAAACCAGTTGTTGCTACAGGAAACGTGCATTATTTAGACCCTGAGGATGCGATGTATCGTAAAATTTTAGTCAGTTCGCAGGGCGGAGCCAATCCGTTAAATCGACATTCATTACCGCCAGTACATTTCCGTACAACTGATGAGATGTTAGAATGTTTTTCATTCTTAGGTGAAGACAAAGCGAAAGAAGTTGTTGTAACAAATACACAAAAGATTGCGTCATTAATTGGTGATGTGCATCCAGTAAAAGACGATCTATACACACCGAAAATTGAAGGTGCTGATGATGAAACGCGTGATATGAGTTATAAAATGGCGCGTAGCATTTATGGTGAAGAGCTACCGGAAATTGTAGAAGCACGTTTAGAAAAAGAATTAAAAAGTATTATTGGGCATGGATTCGCCGTAATTTATTTAATTTCACATAAGCTTGTGAAAAAATCGTTAGTAGACGGATATCTAGTAGGTTCGCGTGGATCGGTAGGGTCATCATTTGTTGCAACGATGATGGAAATTACAGAAGTAAACCCATTACCACCACACTATGTATGTCCGAAGTGTAAGCAATCAGAATTCTTTAATGATGGTTCTGTAGGTTCTGGTTTTGACTTACCAGATAAAGAATGTCCTGCTTGTAATATTCCATATGTAAAAGATGGACATGACATTCCTTTCGAAACGTTCCTTGGATTTAAAGGAGATAAGGTGCCCGATATCGATTTGAACTTCTCCGGGGAATACCAACCACGTGCCCATAACTATACGAAAGTACTGTTCGGTGAAGACTATGTATATCGTGCAGGAACGATTGGTACAGTTGCGGAAAAAACTGCTTACGGATATGTAAAAGGTTATGCAAATGATCATAACTTAACGATTCGAAATGCAGAGATTGATCGCTTAGTAGCAGGGTGTACCGGTGTAAAACGTACAACAGGACAGCATCCAGGCGGTATTATCGTTGTGCCAGATTACATGGATATCTTTGATTTCTCACCAATACAGTACCCAGCTGATTCAATTGGTGCTGAATGGAGAACAACGCATTTTGATTTCCACTCAATTCATGATAATTTATTAAAACTTGATATACTAGGACACGATGATCCGACCGTTATTCGTATGTTACAAGATTTAAGTGGTATTGATCCGAAAACAATCCCAACGGATGATCCAGAAGTAATGAAAATTTTCTCTGGTCCAGAATCGTTAGGGGTAACGGAAGAGCAAATTAACTGTAAAACAGGTACACTTGGTATACCAGAGTTTGGTACAAAATTCGTAAGACAGATGTTAGAAGAGACGAAACCGACGACATTCTCAGAGTTAGTCCAAATTTCTGGACTATCACATGGTACTGACGTATGGCTTGGTAATGCAAACGAGTTAATTTATAACGGTACATGTACGCTGAGCGAAGTTATCGGTTGTCGTGATGACATCATGGTATATTTAATCTATCAAGGTCTAGATCCATCATTAGCCTTCAAAATCATGGAGTCGGTTCGTAAAGGTAAAGGTGTACCGGAAGAATGGGAAGAAGACATGAAAAATAATAATGTACCAGGTTGGTATATTGATTCATGTAAGAAGATTAAATACATGTTCCCTAAAGCCCATGCGGCTGCTTACGTACTTATGGCTGTACGTATCGCATACTTTAAAGTACATTTTGCACTGTTATTCTATGCCGCATATTTTACAGTTCGTGCAGATGATTTTGATGTAGAGGCAATGGCGAAAGGTTCAGCATCTATACGTGCAAGAATTGATGAAATTGCTCAAAAGGGACTAGATGCTGCGCCGAAAGAGAAAAGTTTATTAACAGTACTAGAAATGACACTTGAAATGTGTGAGCGTGGATACTCATTCCAAAAGGTGGATTTATACCGCTCACATGCAACAGAATTTATTATTGATGGAGACACATTAATTCCTCCATTTAATGCGGTACCTGGTCTTGGTACAAACGCAGCTTTAAGTATTGTGGAAGCACGTAAAAATGGAGACTTCTTATCAAAAGAGGACTTGCAGCAGCGTAGTAAGGTTTCGAAAACAATTATTGAGTATTTAGATAGTCAAGGTTGTTTAGGAGATTTACCGGATCAAAACCAGTTATCACTGTTCTAGTAGGTAGGAAAAGTCTTTGCAAATCAACATTTCCTATGATATACTATTAACCGAGATAACCATGTCATGTATATTGTGTAAAGAAAAGAGTGGGGAAACCCACTCTTTCGTGTTACTATCTATGTTTTCTCTACGTAGATAGGTAAAAGATTTCTGTCGTATATACATATTTTGTTACAAGTTTTACTTCTTAAATTTGGTAATACTAAGACAGATAATCCCTGCTGAACAGCAGGGGCTTTTGTTAGCTAACGAGAAAGAATAAGATAGACCGTTTTTAAAGTGGCGGGATCTTCTTCTTTTAAATGGTACATGACGGCAGGAAGGAGGCTGTTTATGGATAAGAAAGTCACAGAAGTTGTAGAAGCATTTGCGCAGCCGATCGTTGAAGAGTTAAATCTTGAACTTGTAGATGTAGAGTATGTGAAAGAAGGACAAGACTGGTTCTTACGCGTATTCATCGATTCTGAAAAGGGAGTCGACATTGAAGAATGCGGTGCGGTAAGTGAACGTTTAAGCGAAGCTTTAGATAAAGAGGATCCAATTCCTCATCTTTACTTTTTGGATGTATCATCTCCTGGAGCGGAACGCCCATTAAAGAAAGAAAAAGACTTCCAGCAAGCGGTAGGAAAACAAGTGGCAATTAAAACATATGAGCCGATTGATGGTGAAAAGATGTTTGAAGGAAAACTGCTTTCTTACGATGGTACAACAATAACATTATTATTAACAATTAAAACACGTAAAAAAGAAATCCAAATTTCGATGGATAAAGTCGCAAATGCGCGACTTGCTGTTACGTTTTAGTTAGAAGGGGGATCTTCATGAGCACTGAGTTATTAGATGCTTTGCTCGTATTAGAATCTGAAAAAGGCATTAGCAAAGACATTATTATTGATGCGATTGAAGCAGCTTTAATCTCTGCTTATAAGCGCAATTTTAATCAAGCACAAAACGTTCGTGTGAGCTTTAACCCAGAAGTGGGAACAATTCAAGTTTTAGCACGTAAAGACGTAGTAGACAATGTGTTTGATCCACGTCTTGAAATTTCTGTAGAGGAAGCAAGACAAATTAATCCAAACTACCAAGATGGTGACGTACTAGAAATTGAAGTAACACCAAAAGACTTTGGTCGTATTGCAGCACAAACTGCAAAACAAGTTGTCACACAACGAGTGCGTGAAGCAGAGCGCGGTGTTATTTACTCTGAGTTTAGTGACCGTGAAGAAGATATTATGGTAGGTATTGTACAACGTCAAGATGCTCGTTTCATCTATGTAAGCTTAGGAAAAGTAGAAGCTTTATTACCTGTAAGTGAGCAAATGCCTAATGAGCAATACAAACCACATGATCGTATTCGCGTATTCATTACGAAAGTAGAAAAAACGACAAAAGGACCACAAATTTACGTATCACGTACACATCCTGGTCTTTTAAAACGTTTATTCGAAATGGAAGTTCCTGAAATCTATGATGGAACTGTAGAAATTCGTTCTGTAGCACGTGAAGCTGGCGATCGCTCTAAGATCTCTGTATATGCAGAGAACACTGATGTTGATCCAGTTGGTTCTTGTGTAGGACCAAAAGGGCAACGTGTACAACGCATTGTAGACGAATTAAAAGGTGAAAAAATTGACATCGTCCGCTGGTCAAATGATCCAGTTGAATATGTTGCAAATGCATTAAGCCCATCACAAGTTGTTAAAGTACTTGTAGATGAAGAAGAAAAAGCGACAACAGTAGTTGTTCCAGACCACCAGTTATCATTAGCTATCGGTAAGCGTGGACAAAATGCACGTCTTGCAGCTAAATTAACAGGCTGGAAAATTGATATTAAGAGTGAGTCTGATGCGAAACAACTTGGTATTGTAACAGAAGAAGATAGCGTAATCGCATTTGGATTCGATTCAGTGGAAGACGAAATCGAATAGAGGTGATGAGTATGAGCAATCGAAAAGTTCCGTTACGAAAATGTGTTGCAACGCAAGAAATGAAATCAAAACGAGAGCTCGTTCGCATTGTTCGTTCCAAAGAGGGAGAAGTGTCCATTGATTTAACTGGGAAAAAATCAGGACGAGGTGCTTACTTGTCGAAGGACAAGGAGAGCATTCTTCAAGCTCAAAAGAAAAATGTTTTGGAACATCATCTAAAAGCGAAAATCGACGGTTCTTTATATGAAGAGCTTCTTGAGCTTGTTGAGAAGGAGTCGAAATAAGTGTCCGATTGGAAATCGTTTTTAGGACTAGCAAACCGGGCTCGGAAAATTATTTCGGGTGAAGAACTCGTTTTAAAAGAAGTACGAAGTGGCAAAGCAAAACTTGTATTGCTATCTGAAGATGCGTCAGTAAATACTACAAAACGCATCACAGATAAAACTACGTACTACAACGTACCAATGAGAAAGGTCGAAAATCGACAACAATTAGGGCATGCGATTGGGAGAGATGAGCGAGTCGTTGTAGCTGTGTTAGATGTAGGCTTTGCGAAAAAGCTGCGTAGCATGCTCGATACAAATTACCGGGGGTGAAGGTATGAGTAAAATTCGAGTGCATGAATATGCAAAAAAACATAATATCTCAAGTAAAGATCTTATGACAAAACTAAAAGAAATGAATATCGAGGTTTCGAATCATATGACAATGTTAGACGATGAAGTAGTAAATAAATTAGATAATGAATATCAAACTGAAAAACCTTCTGTTGCAGATGAGTTTGAAGTAGAAGAAAAAGTTGTTCGCAGTAAAAAGAACAGCAATAAGAAAAAGAAAAAAGGCAAAGGAAACGAAGACAAACGTCAAGAGAACTTTGCTGGTAGACAACAAACTCAAATTGTAGAAACACCAGATAAAATTACTTTCTCTGGAAGCCTTACAGTAGGAGATCTTGCTAAAAAATTAAGCAAAGAGCCATCTGAAATTATTAAGAAGCTCTTCATGCTTGGAATTATGGCAACAATTAACCAAGACTTGGATAAAGATACAATTGAGTTAATTGCTAACGACTACGGTATTGAAGTAGAAGAAGAAGTAATTGTAAGCGAGACTGAGTTTGAAACATTCATTGATGAGCAAGATGATGAAGAGAACTTAAAAGAACGTCCAGCTGTAGTTACAATCATGGGACACGTTGACCATGGTAAAACAACATTACTGGATTCTATTCGTAACTCAAAAGTAACTGCAGGCGAAGCGGGTGGAATTACTCAGCATATCGGTGCATATCAAGTTGAAGTAAACGATAAGAAGATTACATTCTTAGATACACCTGGTCACGCAGCATTTACAACGATGCGTGCTCGTGGGGCACAAGTAACGGATATTACAATCCTTGTTGTTGCAGCGGATGACGGTGTTATGCCACAAACGGTTGAAGCAATTAACCATGCGAAGGCAGCAGGAGTACCAATTATTGTTGCTGTGAATAAAATGGATAAACCAGCTGCAAACCCTGATCGCGTAATGCAAGAACTAACTGAATATGAATTAGTTCCAGAAGCTTGGGGCGGAGATACTATTTTCGTACCAATTTCTGCAATTCAAGGCGAAGGCATTGACAACTTACTAGAAATGATCCTTCTTGTAAGTGAAGTAGAAGAATATAAAGCAAATCCAAACCGCTATGCAACTGGTACAGTAATCGAAGCACAGCTTGATAAAGGTAAAGGAACTATCGCGACATTACTTGTTCAAAATGGTACGCTTCGAGTTGGAGATCCAATCGTTGTTGGAACTTCATTCGGACGTGTTCGTGCAATGGTAAGTGATATTGGTCGTCGTGTAAAAGTTGCTGGTCCATCAACTCCTGTTGAAATTACTGGTTTAAACGAAGTACCACAGGCTGGAGATCGTTTCATGGCATTTGCTGATGAGAAGAAAGCTCGTCAAATTGGTGAATCACGTGCACAAGAAGCGTTAGTTGCACAACGTGGTGAGAAATCTAAATTAAGCCTTGAAGATTTATTCCAACAAATCCAAGAGGGCGATGTAAAAGAAATTAACTTAATCGTAAAAGCAGACGTACAAGGTTCTGTTGAAGCGATGGCAGCATCACTTCGTAAAATTGATGTTGAAGGCGTAAAAGTTAAAATCATTCACACTGGTGTAGGTGCGATTACAGAATCTGATATCATTTTAGCTTCTGCATCTAATGCAATTGTAATTGGATTTAACGTACGTCCAGATGTGAACGCGAAGCGTACAGCTGAATTAGAGAACGTTGATATTCGTTTACACCGTATTATTTATAAAGTAATCGAAGAGATTGAAGCAGCTATGCAAGGTATGCTTGATCCAGAATTCGAAGAAAAAGTAATCGGTCAAGCAGAAGTTCGTCAAACGTTTAAAGTAACAAAAGTTGGAACAATCGCAGGTTGTTACGTAACAGACGGTAAAATTACGCGTGATAGTGGCGTACGTATTATCCGTGACGGCGTAGTAATTTTCGAAGGACAACTTGATACGTTAAAACGTTTCAAAGACGACGTAAAAGAAGTTGCACAAAACTATGAGTGTGGTATTACAATTGAGAGATATAATGATCTTAAAGAAGGGGACATCATTGAAGCGTACATTATGGAAGAAGTGAAGCGATGATTATCGCTTCACTCTCATTCGAGTGTATGATTTACGATGTGCATTCTTTAAAAGAGAAACGTGCAATTTTACAACGTGTGTTAACTCGTGTAAAACAGCGCTATAATGTAGCTGTTTCTGAAGTTGGGCACCAAGATGTATGGCAACGTACAGAAATTGCAATTGTTTCCGTATCCTCAAATCGTGTTATCTGTGAGAAAGAAATGAATCGTGTACTTGAGTACATCGATTCATTTCCTGAAATTGAACGTACAATAACACATTTGGAATGGTATTGAATGAGGTGAAGAGTTATGAAATTACGTGCGAACCGTGTGGGCGAGCAAATGAAAAAAGAATTAGGCGACATTATCAGTCGTAAAATTAAAGACCCACGTATTGGATTTGTTACAGTAACTGATGTACAAGTGAGTGGTGATTTACAAATTGCTAAAGTATATATTTCTGTTTTAGGTGATGAAGAACAGAAAGAAAATACTTTAAAAGGTTTAGCGAAGGCAAAAGGCTTTATTCGTTCAGAAATTGGCCAACGTATTCGTCTTCGTAAAACACCAGAAATTACCTTTGAGTTTGATGAGTCTATCGGATATGGTCATCGAATTGATACACTTTTACATGAAATTAATAAAGACGGTAAACGTGAAGAATAATGGATAGACATTTGTCTATCCATTTTTTCAATGCAAAATAAGTTTTGGATATTTACTACGAGAGAATTATGATGAGGTGAACATATATGGAAGGTGTAGTATTATTACATAAGCCAAAAGGCATGACATCACATGATTGTGTATTTAAATTAAGAAAGATATTGCGAGAAAAGAGAATTGGTCATACGGGAACATTAGACCCTGATGTAACAGGAGTATTACCAATTTGCGTTGGAAGAGCAACGAAAATTGCACAATTTTTAACAAGTGAAACGAAAACATATGAAGGTGAAGTAACATTAGGGTTTTCAACGACAACTGAAGATGCTTCTGGTGAGGTTGTTGAAACGAAAAATGTAGATCGTACTATTACTCGTAAGGAAGTAGAGAAAGTCCTTGCGGAATTAACAGGCACGATTGAACAAATGCCACCAATGTTCTCGGCTGTAAAAGTAAACGGGAAAAAATTATACGAATATGCAAGAGCAGGGCAAGAGGTGGAACGTCCAGTTCGTACAATTACAATTCATGAATTCATATTACTTGATGATCGTGAAGTTTTTGAAGGAGAAAATATTTCATTCCGTTTCCGTGTAACGTGTAGTAAAGGAACATATGTAAGAACGTTAGCTGTAATGATCGGGGAAAAACTTGGTTTCCCATCACATATGTCGCACCTTATAAGAACGGCATCTGGTGAATTTTTATTAGAAGATTGCATATCATTTGAAGAAATTGAAGAAAACGTGCAAAATGGAACAGTAGAGTCTATCTTCATTTCAATTGATGAAGCATTAAGTAAGTTTCCAAAAATGGTTGTAGATGAAAAGCAAGCAGAGAAAATAAAGAATGGTATGTTCTTAAAAAATGAATTAGAAATAACAGCACCATTTATTACAGTGTTTGATAAAAATGATCGTTGCTTAGCAATTTATGAACATCATCCGAAACATCCTGGTATGTTAAAGCCGATGAAAGTACTTGTGAATAATCAAGAACTAAAGCTATAATGAATTATTGGAAGGATTATTACAGAAAAAGGTGAATTCAAGCGTGAAACTTATTCATTTAACTCATCCACATGAACAAAATAAATTAGAATTACCACCTACTGTAATGGCATTAGGATTTTTTGATGGCATTCATTTAGGACATCAATGTGTAATTCGAACTGCGAAAAAAATAGCGGACGACCGAGGATATAAAAGTGCAGTTATGACATTTCATCCTCATCCATCTGTTGTTTTAGGAAAAAAGGATGCGCATGTGGAGTATATTACACCGATGCGCGATAAAGAAAAAATAGTCGAAAGCTTAGGAATCGATATATTATATGTAATTAAATTTGATGAATCATTTGCAGGGTTATTACCGCAACAATTTGTAGATGATTATATTATTGGTTTAAATGTAAAGCATGTAGTAGCAGGGTTTGATTATTCATATGGACGTTTAGGAAAAGGAAAGATGGAGACTTTACCATTTCATGCAAGAGGGGAGTTTACACAGACTGTGATTGAAAAAGTTGAATTTCAAGAAGAGAAAGTAAGTTCTACAGCATTACGAAAGTTAATTCGAAATGGCGAAATGGAGCAAATTCCATCTATTTTAGGTAGAGCCTATACTGTAGCGGGAACAGTTATACATGGCGACAAACGTGGACGTCAAATTGGTTTTCCAACAGCTAATGTAGGTTTAAGTGATGAGTATTTATTGCCACCTGTAGGTGTTTATGCAGTGAGATTAAAAGTTCACGATGAATGGTACGATGGTGTATGTAATATTGGATATAAACCAACTTTTAAAGAAGATGAGCGTCAATTATCAATTGAAGTGCATTTATTTGAATTTAACAAAGATATATACGATCAAAATGTTACAGTAGAGTGGCATATGCGTATAAGAGCAGAAAAGAAATTCAACGGTATTGATGAGTTAGTTGAACAAATCGCAAAAGATAAGAAAACAGCCCAAGAATATTTTGTGAGCGAAAAGAATATACTTGCTTTTTCAAATGAAAAGTAGTATTCTATGTTATGTACTTTATGACAACCATTGCTTGGCATTGCGACTCACCGACGCTTGCTAGGTAATTGGGGGTTTAATTAATAGGAGGTGAAATAGGATGGCTTTAACACAAGAGCGTAAAAATGAAATCATTGCACAATTTAGAACTCATGAGACTGATACTGGTTCTCCAGAGGTTCAAATTGCTGTCCTAACGGAGCAAATTAACACTCTAAACGAGCACTTACGTACTCACAAGAAAGATCATCATTCACGTCGTGGTCTATTAAAGATGGTTGGTAAACGTCGTAACTTACTAACTTACCTTCGTAATAGCGATATCACACGTTACCGTGAATTAATCACAAAGCTTGGCTTACGTCGATAGTCAAAGAAGCGGGAATATTCCCGCTTTTTTGTTAGGTAAAAATATATCTTCTACGCTTTATAGCTTACTTAATTTTAGGCAATACTAGAGGTAGAATATTGTGATATACTATCCATTTACATAGAAGAATTGAATACTTTAAATTGAGAGGGGTACTTAAATGAGTCAAGAAAAGCAAGTCTTCTCGATAGATTTAGCTGGTCGCCAGCTAACAGTTGAAACTGGTCAGCTTGCAAAACAAGCGAACGGAGCAGTATTAGTAAGATATGGCGATACAGCGGTTCTATCTACAGCAACTGCATCAAAAGAAGCAAAAAATGTAGATTTCTTCCCACTTACAGTAAACTATGAAGAGCGTTTATATGCAGTCGGAAAAATTCCTGGCGGTTTCATTAAACGTGAAGGTCGTCCAAGTGAAAAAGCAATTTTGGCAAGTCGTTTAATCGATCGTCCAATCCGTCCACTTTTCGCAGATGGTTTCCGTAACGAAGTACAAGTTGTCAGCATCGTAATGAGTGTTGATCAAGATTGTTCTTCTGAAATGGCAGCTATGCTTGGTTCTTCATTAGCGTTATCGATTTCAGATATTCCATTTGAAGGTCCAATCGCGGGTGCAACAGTTGGTCGTATTAACGGCGAATTCGTTATCAACCCAACAGTAGAACAGCAAGAACAAAGTGATATTCACCTTGTTGTAGCTGGTACGAAAGATGCAATTAACATGGTTGAAGCAGGAGCAGATCAAGTGCCTGAGGAAACAATGTTAGAAGCAATTATGTTTGGTCATGACGAAATTAAACGTCTAATTGCATTCCAAGAAGAGATTGTACAAGCTGTAGGTAAAGAGAAAACAGAAGTGAAACTTTATGAAGTTGACGCTGATCTTAACCAAGCTGTACGTGAAATGGCTGAAGAAGATATGCATTCAGCAATTCAAGTACATGAGAAGCATGCACGTGAAGATGCAATTAACGAAGTGAAAAAGCGTGTTATTGAGCATTACGAAGCGCAGGAAGCTGACGCTGATACATTAGGACAAGTAAATGAGATTTTATATAAAATTGTAAAAGAAGAAGTACGTCGTCTTATTACAGTTGAAAAAATCCGCCCAGATGGCCGTAAAGGTGACGAAATCCGTCCATTAGCATCAGAGGTTGGCATTTTATCTCGTACACACGGTTCTGGTTTGTTCACTCGTGGACAAACACAAGCATTAAGTATTTGTACATTAGGTGCATTAGGCGATGTGCAAATTTTAGATGGTCTTGGTGTAGAAGAATCAAAACGCTTTATGCACCATTACAATTTCCCATCATTTAGTGTTGGTGAAACTAGACCAATGCGTGGACCAGGTCGTCGTGAAATCGGTCACGGTGCACTAGGAGAACGCGCACTTGAGCCTGTAATTCCATCTGAAAAAGATTTCCCATACACAGTACGTCTTGTATCTGAAGTTTTAGAATCAAATGGTTCTACTTCACAAGCAAGTATTTGTGGTAGTACTTTAGCAATGATGGATGCTGGTGTTCCACTTAAAGCTCCAGTTGCAGGTATTGCAATGGGTCTAGTTAAAACTGGTGAGCATTACACAATTTTATCTGATATTCAAGGTATGGAAGATCATTTAGGTGATATGGACTTTAAAGTAGCAGGTACAGCACAAGGTGTAACTGCACTACAAATGGACATTAAAATCGATGGTCTATCTCGTGAGATTTTAGAAGAGGCATTACAACAAGCGAAAGTTGGTCGTGTGCACATTCTAAATCATATGTTATCTGTTATTCCAGAGCCACGCACTGAATTATCAGCGTACGCTCCAAAGATTATTACAATGACAATTAATCCAGATAAAATCCGTGACGTTATCGGACCGAGCGGTAAACAAATCAATAAAATTATTGAAGAAACTGGCGTTAAAATTGACATCGAGCAAGATGGCACAGTATTCATTTCTTCAATAAACCAAGAAATGAACGACAAAGCTAAGAAAATTATCGAAGATATCGTTCGCGAAGTACAAGTAGGTGAAATCTACGAAGGAAAAGTGAAACGTGTTGAGAAATTCGGTGCTTTCGTTGAATTATTCAGCGGTAAAGATGGATTAGTTCACATTTCTGAACTTGCACTTGAGCGTGTAGGTAAAGTAGAAGACGTTGTAAAAATCGGTGACGTAATTACGGTTAAAGTTATCGAGATTGACAAGCAAGGTCGTGTTAATCTATCTAGAAAAGTATTGCTAAAAGAAGAGCAAGAAAAAGAAGCTGCTAAAGAAGAAAACAAACAAGAGCAGCAATAAGCGAAAGCCAGTTTAACTGGCTTTTTTTGTTATGTAAAAATATGATTTATATATATTTTTATGTCAGTATAGGTATAGTTTTCATTATAACGCTCAAATTAACAAAGATAAGAAGAAAAATGTTTTTTTATATAGTTAATTTGGGAGGGTTTATATGAAAGTTCGTATATTGGCATACATATGTATATTTTCTTTATATGTCAGTTTAGGCTCTTATTCTGTTTTTGCACAGGATAACTTATATGAAGAAATTCAAAAGCATGCAAAACAATATGAGATTGCACCTCAAAATGCGATGATTGATAAGATATGGAAAGCAACACCAGGATATAATGGAAGACAAGTTGATATGGAAGCATCCTATAACAATATGAAGAAGCTAAAGGAATTTGATCAAAAACACCTTGAATTTAAGGAAGTATCACCGAGTGTCCACTTAGAAGATTTATCACCTGCTCCAATTTATAGGGGGCATCCGAATAAAAAGATGGTGGGATTAACAATAAATGTGGCATGGGGAAACGAGTATTTGCCTCGTATATTAGAAATATTGAAAAAGCATGATGTGAAGGCGACTTTCTTTTTAGAAGGACGTTGGGTGAAAGAAAATTTACGATTTGCAAAAATGATTGTCGATGCAAATCAAGAAGTCGGAAATCATTCTTATACGCACCCTAATATGAAAACGCTATCGTCTGATGAAATACGAGAGCAGTTACAAAAAACAAATCGAATGATTGAAGCTGCTACGAATCAAAAGGTGAGATGGTTTGCCCCGCCGAGTGGAAGTTTTCGGGATGAAGTCGTGAAAATCGCTGATGATTTCCAAATGGGAACGATTATGTGGACTGTCGATACAATCGATTGGAAGCGACCTGAGCCAGATGTACTATTGCAGAGAGTAATGAGAAAAATACACCCAGGTGCTATCGTATTAATGCATCCTACTTCGTCAACGGCAGAAGCATTAGATACAATGATTAAAAAATTGAAGGAACAAGGATATAAAGTAGGGAATATAACAGAATTACTGGATGAAAAACGTGTGGATTAAATACATTTGCATGACATTCATCCTTAAACTTGTTATCATTAAATAATAGCACTTATTTAGAGAAACTGGCAGTAGGAGGAAAGTTTTTGATTAAAAAATATACTTGTAAAAATGGTGTAAGAATAGTTATGGAGAATATACCAACTGTAAGATCGGTTGCGATTGGTATTTGGATCCATGCGGGATCAAGAAATGAAAATGAAAAAAATAACGGGATTTCTCACTTTTTAGAGCATATGTTCTTTAAAGGGACAGAAACACGTAGTGCACGCGAAATTGCAGAATCATTTGATAGTATTGGTGGGCAAGTGAATGCTTTTACTTCAAAAGAGTACACTTGTTACTATGCAAAAGTGCTAGATGAACATGCTAAATATGCTTTAGATGTATTAGCTGACATGTTCTTTAATTCAACATTTGATGAAGAAGAATTGAAAAAAGAGAAGAATGTCGTATGTGAAGAAATTAAAATGTACGAAGATGCTCCAGACGATATTGTGCATGATATGTTAACGAAAGCAACATATGAAACGCATCCGCTTGGATATCCTATTTTAGGAACAGAAGAAACACTTGATACGTTTACAGGTGATACGCTACGCCAATATATTAAGGATCATTATACACCTGAAAATGTAGTTGTTTCAGTTGCAGGAAATATTGATGAAGCCTTCTTACAAACGGTAGAGCAATATTTCGGTAGTTATGAAGGAACAACAAACCGTGAACAAGTACATAGTCCAATTTTCCATTTTAACAAAGTAGCACGTAAAAAGGAAACAGAACAAGCTCATTTATGTTTAGGATATAAAGGCTTACAAATGGGACACGAAGATATTTATAACTTAATTGTATTAAATAACGTTTTAGGCGGTAGTATGAGTAGCCGTTTATTCCAAGAAGTACGTGAGCAACGTGGGTTAGCTTACTCAGTATTTTCTTACCATTCTTCTTATGAAGATACAGGTATGTTAACACTGTATGGTGGAACAGGTAGTCAACAATTAGATACACTGTATGAAACAATGCAAGAAACATTAGAAACATTGAAAAATACAGGTATTACAGAAAAAGAGCTTATTAATAGTAAAGAGCAATTAAAAGGAAACTTAATGTTAAGTTTAGAAAGTACGAATAGTCGTATGAGCCGTAATGGTAAAAATGAATTGCTACTTCGTAAGCATCGTTCACTTGATGAGATTATCGAAAGTGTAAACACTGTAACAAAAGAAAATGTAGATGGGTTAATTCGTAACATGTTTACAGATGAATTCTCTGCAGCATTAATTAGTCCAGATGGAAAACTTCCAAAAGGAATAAAACTATAATCAACTTTTACGATGTATCTGAAAATAACCTTCTCTCTTTTTAAATGAGAGAAGGTTATTTTTTTTATACATATAGAATAGGTACTAATTATAGACAATGCAAATGAAAAATTTAGTAGGGGAGTGGAGTGAGTATGCGATTAAGTGAATTAAGCGGTAAAGAGGTTGTAGATATAGAAAAAGCGGAAAAAATGGGAGCCTTAGGTTATATGGATTTAGAGATTAATGAGAAAGACGGACAAATACAAACACTTATAATACCTGTAGGGAAGTGGGGAGGTTTTAAAAAGGAACCACAAGAAGTAAGAGTGGCATGGAGTCAAATAAAGAAAGTCGGACACGATATGCTTCTTTGTGATAGTATAGATCGTTCAAATTCGGAGTGAAGGATGGCCATTTTGGTCATCTTTTTTTGTATCTACATAGAAACCTGATAAATCATATGTGCATTTGGATTTTCAATCACCATAAACTCGTACATTACATATGATGTGGAGGAAAAAGAAAAAGTAGGCACTTTTCTTATAAATGACAGAAAAAGAAGGTGAATTAGGGAATGTTGACTGAGATGCATATTGCTGTCATAGGAGGAGATGCAAGGCAGCTAGAAGTAATTCGTAAGCTAGTTGAATTGGATGCGAAACTTTCTTTGATAGGTTTTGATCAGTTAGATCATGGTTTCACAGGGGCAGTAAAAGAAAGTATACAAAATTTAGATTTCACTTCTGTAGACGCAATTATTTTGCCGGTTGCCGGTACAAATGCCAAAGGAGAAGTAGATACTATTTTTTCAAATGAAAAAGTTTCAATAACGAAAGAACAAATTGAAAATACACCAGAACACTTTACTATATATTCAGGTATTGGTACACCTTACTTGGAAAATCTCGTATCTACTACGAATCGAAAACTTGTTAAATTATTTGATCGTGATGATGTAGCAATATACAATTCTATTCCAACGGTAGAAGGTACATTAATGATGGTAATTCAACATACCGACTATACAATTCATGGGTCCAATGTAATGGTTCTAGGATTTGGGAGAACAGGAATGAGTGTTGCGAGAGCATTTCAATCATTAGGAGCCCATGTCAAAGTTGGAGCAAGACGATCTGAACATATTGCACGTATTACAGAAATGATGTTTTCTCCTTTTCATATGCAAGACATAGAGAAAGAAGTAGGAAATATCGATATTGTAATTAATACGATTCCGCATCTCGTTGTAACAGCGAATGTTATTGCAAAAATGCCAGCTCATACGTTAGTGATTGATTTAGCTTCTAAACCAGGCGGTACTGACTTTAGATATGCGGAAAAAAGAGGAGTCAAAGCATTGCTAGCACCTGGATTACCAGGTATTGTTGCCCCAAAAACGGCTGGGCAAATTTTAGCAAATGTTCTTTCTCAGTTATTAGCAGCAGATGCAATTGCAAAGGAGGAGGAAAAGAAATGAGTTTGAAGGGGAAACGAATTGGTTTCGGATTTACAGGTTCACATTGTACGTACGAAGAAGTAATGCCTCATTTAGAAAAATTAATTGCTGAGGGAGCAGAAGTACGTCCTGTTGTTTCTTACACTGTTCAATCAACAAATACTAGATTTGGAGAAGGAGCAGAGTGGATTAAGAAGATTGAAGAAATAACAGGTTTTAAAGCAATTAATTCAATCGTTGGTGCAGAACCACTAGGACCTAAAATTCCACTAGATTGTATGGTAATTGCACCACTAACAGGGAATTCTATGAGTAAATTTGCAAATGCAATGACAGACTCTCCAGTATTAATGGCAGCGAAAGCGACGTTAAGAAATGGCAAGCCTGTCGTATTGGCTGTTTCGACGAATGATGCTCTAGGGCTTAATGGAGTAAATCTCATGCGCCTAATGGCAACAAAAAACATCTACTTCGTCCCATTCGGCCAAGATGCACCAGAGAAAAAACCGAACTCAATGGTAGCTCGCATGGAGCTGCTGGAAGATACAGTGTTAGAAGCGCTGCAAGGGAAGCAATTGCAACCGGTGGTCGTAGAAAAATTCAGATATATGAATTAAAAAACGAAAAAAAACGGACAATTTTTGATGAAACCATCATTCTTACTGTAGAATATGATAAAATTAACGTTATTAAGATCAGAAGGGGTATTGTATACTCCTTCTGATTCTAAGTTATAGAAGGATTGGTATCTAGAAAGGGGCATAGTGATGGAAAAGCAAAAAACTTTTCATGTCGCTGTAGTTGGAGCAACCGGCGCAGTTGGTGAACAAATGTTAAATACTTTAGAGAAACGAGAATTTCCAATCGGGAAATTAACGTTACTTTCATCTAAACGATCTGCAGGTAAGAAACTTGTATTTAAAGGCGAAGAATTTACAGTTCAAGAGGCAACTCCTGAAAGCTTTGAAGGAGTAGATATCGCACTATTTAGTGCTGGTGGATCTGTATCGAAACAATTAGCGCCAGAAGCAGCAAAACGCGGTGCGATTGTTGTTGATAATACAAGTGCATTCCGTATGACAGAAAACGTGCCACTTGTTGTACCTGAAGTAAATGAAAACGACTTAAAAGAACATAATGGTATTATTGCAAATCCAAACTGTTCTACAATTCAAATGGTAGTAGCTCTTGAGCCAGTTCGTCAGCAATATGGTTTAAAACGAGTAATCGTTTCCACATATCAAGCTGTATCAGGTGCTGGTGCGGCAGCTATTGAAGAACTGCATGAACAATCACAAGCAATCTTAAATGGCGAAGAAGTTAAGGCAAATGTTCTTCCTGTATCAGGTGATAAGAAGCATTTCCCAATTGCTTTTAATGCGATTCCACAGATTGATAAATTCCAAGATAATGGATTTACGTTTGAAGAAATGAAAATGATTAACGAAACGAAAAAAATTATGCATATGCCTGAATTAGAAGTAGCGGCAACATGTGTACGTTTACCAGTTGTATCAGGACACTCTGAGTCTGTTTACATCGAAGTAGAAAAAGAAGGCGTAACAGTAGCAGAATTAAAGAGCTTACTTGCAAATGCGGAAGGTATTGTTCTGCAAGATAATCCAGAAGAGCAGTTATATCCAATGCCAGCTACTGCAGTAGGTAAAAACGAAGTATTCGTTGGAAGAATCCGTAAAGATTTAAATAACGATAAAGGATTCCATCTTTGGGTCGTATCTGATAACTTATTAAAAGGCGCTGCATGGAATTCTGTTCAAATTGCAGAGCGCTTAGTAAAATTACAATTAGTGTAAACGGCTAAGAGAAGGTGCAAAATATGAAAATAATTGTTCAAAAATTTGGTGGCACATCAGTACGTGATGACAATGGACGTAAGCATGCGCTTCATCATATAAAAAAATCATTAGCTGCTGGTTATAAAGTAGTTACTGTCGTATCTGCTATGGGCCGTAAAGGTGAACCATATGCAACGGATACGTTATTAAGTCTTGTAAATCAAGAGGAATCTACTATTTCTAAACGTGAGCAAGATTTATTATTATCATGCGGAGAGTTAATCTCTGCAATTGTTTTCTCTAATATGTTGAATGAGAACGGTATAAAAGCAGCAGCATTAAATGGTGCACAAGCTGGTTTTGTAACGAATGATGACTTTACGAATGCAAAGATTATTGAAATGAATTGCGATCGTATACATGAAGAGTTAGAAAATGTAGATGTAATCGTCGTTACAGGATTTCAAGGGCAAACGAAAAAAGGTGATACGACAACACTTGGACGCGGAGGTAGTGATACTTCAGCTTCAGCATTAGGTGTTGCACTTCATGCTGAATATATCGATATATTCACTGATGTAGAAGGTGTTATGACTGCGGATCCTCGTATTGTAAAAGATGCACGTCATCTTCAAACTGTAACGTATAACGAAATTTGTAACATGGCTTATCAAGGTGCGAAAGTCGTTCATCCACGTGCAGTTGAAATTGCGATGCATGCAAAAGTGCCACTTCGTGTACGTTCTACGTATTCTGAAAGTGAAGGTACTCTTATTGCAGCATACGATGGTGCTACAAAAGGGCAGGATGTAGAAGAACGTCCTGTTACAGGTATTGCCCACGTATCGAACGTAACGCAAATTAAAGTACTTGCAAAAGAAACGGCATACGACATACAGCAGCATGTATTTAAAGAAATGGCAAACGAAGGCATTAGTGTTGATTTAATTAACATTTCTCCTACTGGTGTAGCTTACACAGTAAATGATAATGTATCAGCTCGTGCTGTCGAAGTGCTAAAACAACTTGGATATGAGCCAATTGTGACAGAACATTGTGCGAAAGTATCTATCGTTGGAGCTGGAATGGCAGGCATCCCAGGGGTTACTGCAAAAATCGTTACAGCTTTAGCAGAAAAAGGTATTCAAATCCTGCAATCGGCAGATAGTCATACAACAATTTGGGTTCTTGTAAAAGAAATTGATTTGGTGGAGGCTGTAAATGCATTACATAGTGCGTTTGAGCTTTCAAAAGAAAAGCAACTGGAACAATAAGGAGTGAGACCATGATAGATTTTGGGACAATTGCAACCGCGATGGTAACACCGTTTGATATAAACGGGAATATCGATTTTGCAAAGACAACGAAATTGGTAAATTATTTAATTGATAACGGTACAACAGCAATCGTGGTAGGAGGAACGACAGGAGAATCTCCTACATTAACTTCAGAAGAGAAAGTAGCGTTATATCGCCATGTCGTATCTGTTGTCGATAAAAGAGTGCCCGTAATCGCTGGAACAGGTAGCAATAATACGCATGCTTCTATTGACTTAACTAAAAAGGCAACAGAAGTTGGTGTGGATGCAGTAATGCTAGTAGCACCGTATTATAACAAACCGAGTCAAGAAGGAATGTATCAGCATTTTAAAGCAATTGCTGAAAGTACGCCGCTTCCGGTTATGCTATATAACGTTCCGGGACGATCTATTGTACAAATCTCCGTTGATACAGTTGTTCGTTTATCAGAAATAGAAAACATTGTTGCTATTAAAGATGCCGGCGGCGATGTGTTAACAATGACAGAAATCATTGAAAAAACAGCGGACGACTTTGCGGTATACAGCGGTGATGACGGTTTAACGTTACCAGCTATGGCAGTTGGAGCGAAAGGTATCGTTTCGGTAGCATCTCATGTTATCGGAAACGAAATGCAAGAAATGATTACAGCATTTCAAGCAGGAGAATTTAAGAAGGCACAAAAATTACATCAATTACTTGTAAGAGTAACTGATTCATTATTTATGGCGCCAAGTCCAACTCCAGTAAAAACAGCGTTACAAATGGTTGGATTAGATGTAGGTTCTGTACGTTTACCACTTCTTCCATTAACAGAAGAAGAAAGAGTAACGTTACAATCTGTAATGCAATCTATCCCTCGTTAATAAAAAATGACCTAGTGTAGAACTAGGTCATTTTTTATTATATGCAAATCTTTTCCTCTTTTTCTCACTTATATGTGTTCTTATAAGAATATTAATCGCTTCTTCATTATGTGTATAAGAAAATAATCGTACCCCTTTAACTGAGTCGAAAAATGATAGATATTATGGAATAAACGTAATAAACTACGGTGTTTGTTTTTAGAGAAATCCCCTCAAATTTGACGTAATTCATAAAAAAACTCCATTTTGTAAGTGTTTTTGTTGGATTCTAGAAAAATAAATCTTGAAACTCCCTATTATGAAATGAATTTAGCGTATGTATGGCTAGTTCTTCAAAATAATATGGAGTATAAAATCGAAGTAAATATAAAGGAAATACGTTCGATACTTTTGTTGTCATTCCGTTCTTTTACTCTTTCTTTCGCACGATTTAACTTGTGTTCTATTTCTTGTATCAGGTATAATATGGCTAAGTAGCTTAGTACGGGTATGCTTAGCAAAATTGGGAAAAATTATAATTTAATTAAATTTTCATATCATATCGAATAAGATATTTGATTTATATAATGAAAGAGAGGTGAAACCTGGTTTAAAAAATAAACAAGGACATGATATCGCATAACGGTAAGGACATTCGTCTTGGACGGTGAAAATATGGTGGTTGTAGAGTTTCCCCTGGTGTCTCTGCAATTTTAGTGAAATCAGTGTTTGCAAGATTTTTAAACCAGGCAACAACATGAAGAGAAAAGAGAATGAGTCTGTTAAAGTATTTGCTCTTGGTGGAGTAGGTGAAATCGGGAAAAACATGTACTGTGTTGAAATTGATTCTGAAATCTTTATCGTAGATGCAGGGTTAATGTTCCCGGGAGATGAAATGTTTGGAATTGATATCGTTATTCCTGATATTACATATTTAGTGGAAAATCAAGAGCGAGTAAAAGGTTTATTTATTACTCACGGTCATGAAGATCATATTGGTGGAATTGTGTATGTACTTCGTAAATTATCTATTCCAGTCTATGCAACGAAATTAACAGTAGGACTTATACAAGAAAAACTTGGTGAAGCGGGCATGTTAGGCCGTGTAGACCTAAAAACAATCGATTCAAATTCAACAGTAGAATTTAACACTACAACGGTGTCATTCTTCGGAACGACACATAGTATTCCGGATTCTGTTGGCGTTTGTTTCCATACATCAAAAGGTGCAGTCGTATATACGGGAGACTTTAAATTCGATCAAACTCCAATTGGAAATAGTGGAGCAGACCTTGGGAAAATGGCGCAAATCGGAAATGAAGGCGTACTTTGCTTATTATCTGATAGTACAAACGCAGAGCGCCCAGGCTATACAGGTTCAGAAAAAGAAGTTGGTGTAGAAATCTCTAAAGTGTTCTACGGCGCAGAAGGTCGTATTATCGTTGCTTCATTTGCATCGAATGTACATCGTATTCAACAAGTATTTGATGCAGCTGCTGAAACAGGGCGAAAAGTAGCGGTAGTAGGACGTAGTATGGTGAAAGTAGTAGACATTGCAAGACGTCTTGGTTATTTAGATGTTCCAGAAGGTATGGTTATTTCATTACAAGAAGTAGACAACTTTCCAGAGAAGAAGGTAGCTATTTTAACGACAGGTAGTCAAGGTGAACCGATGGCTGCTCTATCTAGAATGGCAAAACAAGCACATAAACAAATTTCAATTCGTAAAGGTGATACTGTTATCATTGCTGCTTCGCCAATTCCGGGTAATGAAATATCTGTATCAAAAATTATTGATTTGTTATTTAGAGCTGGAGCTGAAGTTGTTTATTACGGCGAACGAAAAGTTCACGTGTCAGGTCACGGTAGCCAAGAAGAATTAAAATTAATGTTAAATTTAATGAAACCAAAGTACTTTGTACCCGTACATGGTGAGTTCCGTATGCAAAAAGCACATGCATATTTAGCTGAAGATGTAGGTATTACAAGAGAAAATATCTTTATCGTAGAAAAAGGCGATGTAATTGCTTTTGGTGACGATGAAGCGAACTTAGTCGGTAAAGTACAAGCTGGTAATGTTTTAATTGATGGATTAGGTGTAGGTGACGTTGGTAATATCGTTCTTCGAGATAGAAAGATGTTATCTCAAGATGGAATACTAGTAGTTGTTGTAACGCTTGGTAAAGATGAAAAGAAAATTATCTCTGGTCCAGAAATCATTTCACGTGGTTTCGTATATGTTCGTGAATCAGAAGCGTTAATTGAACGATCTACAGAGATTGTACGTATGATTGTTGAGCAGTCAATTAAAGAATATTCAATTGAATGGTCAATGTTAAAACAAAATATTCGTGAATTATTAGGACAGTTCTTGTACGAAGAGACAAAGAGAAAACCTATGATTTTACCGATTATTATGGAAGTATAAAAAGATCACCCTTATGGGTGATCTTTTTTCTTTTTAACCCTATCGAATGAAATTTATAACTTAAGAAATAATAGTTATATACGAGTGAAAGGGGATGCGAAATGACAGAGCGTGATCGATATACAAATGAAGAAAAAGAAGCTGAGCCAAAAGAAGCTGGAAAAGAGGCTTCAATAGTTGAAAAAATTCAACAGCTTGGACAGACAAATGTACCACAGATGAATGAATCACGTATTCATTGTTTAACGATTATCGGACAAGTGGAAGGTCATGTTCAATTACCACCGCAAAATAAAACAACAAAATATGAGCATATCATTCCGCAAATTGTTGCGATTGAACAAAATCCGAAAATTGAAGGTTTGCTTTTAATATTAAATACGGTTGGAGGTGACGTTGAAGCTGGGCTAGCAATTTCTGAAATGGTAGCTTCACTTTCAAAACCAACAGTATCTCTAGTTTTAGGTGGGGGACATTCCATCGGTGTACCGATTGCTGTTTCTACTGACTATTCGTTTATTGCGGAAACTGCGACGATGACAATTCATCCAATTCGTTTAACAGGTCTTGTCATAGGTGTGCCACAAACATTTGAGTATTTGGATAAGATGCAAGAAAGAGTCATTCGTTTTGTGACGAAGCACTCGAAAGTAACAGAAGATCGTTTTAAAGAGCTTATGTTTGCGAAAGGAAATTTAACGCGAGATATTGGGACGAATGTAATTGGTGGGGATGCAGTAAAGTACGGTCTTATAGATGATGTCGGCGGTATTGGAAATGCAATTCGAAAATTAAACGAATTAATAGATGTTCGCGCAGAAGATAGTACAGAAGGGACAATGCTACAATGATTTTATATACAATTATGCCAGAGCAACTTGTGTATCCGGCCGATTATTCACAATGTGAAAGTCAAAAAGTTGTAAATATAAATGGTGTGGAATTAATGGTTTCTGAAGAGGGACATGGATGTTATTCTATTGTACGTGTGCTAAGTACGGACCCACTTCACTATTTAGAGTTTGAGCCCGGTCAGAAAATAACCTTTTAGCAAAAAGAAGGATTTTGTTTAGAAGCTATGGTATAATATAAAAAACAAGACGGTTGAGCAGCCATGAGTAGGCTGCTTTCTTCTGTTTATTTAGCATTTTACAAGAAGTGTAAAAATAGAAGATATAAAGACCTGAAAAATAGAGAAAACAGACATATAAATAGAGCATTTTGAGGGGAGCTTTATTTATATGTAGAACGCGAGGTGAAGAAATGGCAAAACAAAAGCAAAGAGGGACGAAGGCAAAGGCAAGGCGTACGATAAAGCCAACTTTGTATTATGAAATTGTCGGTTTAACTCTTTTTGCACTTTCAATCATTACGATTTTACAGCTAGGCGTTGTAGGAAAATCGTTTGTGTTATTTTTTCGCTTCTTCTTTGGTGAGTGGTACATAATTGGTGTGTTAGGTGTAATAGCTTTATCGGTTTCCTTTGTTATAAAACGCGGATGGCCGAACCTTTTAAATAAACGATTAATTGGATTTTATTTAATTGTATTGGCGATATTAATGTTTAGTCATATTACATTATTTAACCTTCTTACAAAAGATGGAGCAGTGCAAAATACTTCTGTTATTGTGAGTACGAAAGATAACTTCTTTCTTGAAATGAAAAAGGGGCCAGATAGCGTTCATTTAGGTGGTGGTATGTTTGGTGCGCTTATGTTCGCAACATGTTACTTCTTATTTGACGAAGTAGGAGCTTATATCATTGGTATTATTCTAGTTATTCTCGGTATACTTTGTATAACAAATAAGCATATTGGAGAAGTGTTAGCGCCAGTTGGTAGAATTCTTAGAAGTCAATTTCAAGTGATGCAAGGGGATTATAAAGATTGGAGAGCTAAAAGAACGGCTGAACAAACAGAAAAGAAAAAAACAACAAGAAGCACAAGAAGCAAACGTGCTGCAGAACAAGAAGAAATTATTGAGCCGATGGAAGAAATCTCAATTGATCCTCCGATTATTTCGAATTTCACTGAGAATTATCCTGTAAATGAAGAAGAGGATAAACGAATCGAAGTAGAGGAAGAAGATTTGATCACTTCACCGTTTATTGAAGAGACTCCGCCAATTGAAGAACCAAAGAAAAAGCGTGGAGAAAAAATTGTTGAATCGTTAGAGAGTGAAGCGCAAGCACCTCCTATGCAATTTTCAAATGTAGAAAATAAAGATTACAAGCTTCCTTCACTTGATATATTAAAATTTCCAAAGAATAAGCAAGTTACAAATGAAAATGCGGAAATTTATGAGAATGCTCGTAAATTAGAACGTACATTCCAAAGTTTCGGAGTGAAAGCGAAAGTAACAAAAGTACATAGAGGTCCTGCAGTTACAAAATATGAAGTGTATCCTGATATGGGGGTAAAGGTAAGCAAAATTGTCAGTTTAAGTGATGATTTAGCTCTTGCTTTAGCTGCAAAGGACATTCGTATTGAAGCGCCAATTCCCGGGAAATCAGCTGTAGGGATCGAAGTTCCGAACTCAGAAGTTTCGATGGTAACACTGAGGGAAGTGCTTGATTCTAAGGCTAATAACCATCCGGAAGAGAAGTTGTTAATTGGTCTTGGCCGAGATATTACAGGTGAAGCTGTATTAGCCCGTCTAAATAAAATGCCCCATTTACTCGTAGCTGGTGCGACAGGTAGCGGGAAAAGTGTATGTATTAACGGTATTATTGTTAGTATTTTAATGCGTGCAAAACCACATGAAGTAAAATTAATGATGATTGACCCGAAAATGGTAGAGTTAAATGTATATAACGGTGTGCCTCATTTGTTAACGCCAGTTGTAACTGATCCGAAAAAAGCATCGCAAGCATTGAAAAAAGTTGTGAGTGAAATGGAACGTCGTTATGAATTGTTTGCTCATAGTGGTACACGTAACATTGAAGGATACAACGATTATATAAAAGAGCATAATAGTCAATCAGAAGCGAAACAACCCGAATTGCCTTATATTGTAGTAATTGTGGACGAGTTAGCAGATTTAATGATGGTTGCTTCGTCTGATGTAGAGGATGCGATTATGCGTCTAGCGCAAATGGCTCGTGCTGCTGGTATTCATTTAATTATTGCAACGCAACGTCCGTCAGTTGACGTTATTACGGGTGTTATTAAAGCAAATATTCCATCACGTATTGCATTCGCTGTATCTTCTCAAACAGATTCTCGTACAATTCTTGACGGTGGTGGTGCAGAGAAGCTACTAGGTCGTGGAGACATGCTGTTTATACCAATTGGTGCATCGAAACCTGTACGTGTACAAGGCGCATTTTTATCAGATGATGAAGTTGAGAGAGTTGTAGAATATGTTATTGGACAGCAAAAAGCACAATATCAAGAAGATATGATTCCGCAAGATGTTCCTGATACGAAGCAGGAAGTAGAAGATGAATTATATGATGAAGCGGTTCAACTTGTAGTGGAAATGCAAACAGCATCTGTTTCTATGTTACAACGTAGGTTTAGAGTAGGTTATACGCGAGCTGCTCGCCTAATTGATGCAATGGAAATGAATGGTGTAGTAGGTCCATATGAAGGTAGTAAACCGAGAGAAGTGCTCATTAATGATGTACAAGAAAAAAGTTCTTAAAAAAAGCCTAATTGTTTTTACAATTAGGCTTTTTTATATAGTGTTTTTGTTATATACTATACTCAGTAATAAAGAAAGGGCTTACATTCAGGAGTGCTCTTTAGAATACGAATACTTTGAGTATGTTTTATGTAAATGTTCGATATTTAATGCAGAAAAATGTTAGATTTTGTTGACACGTATGAGAGCAAGTGGTAAGATTACTTCGAAAAGAATCACTGCCTCATATAATCTTGGAGATAAGGTCCATAAGTTTCTACCTGGCAACCATGAATTGCTAGACTATGAGGGGAAAAGTGTGTAACAAAGGATGTAAAGGATCTTTGTGCCGAACTTTTTCTCGAAATGAGGAATGTTTATGGTGCAAAGTTTTTTTTATGCAATAAAGAGTGAAAATTTCATTAAAAAAAATTATTATTATTTATTCGACAATTACGCTTATTTTGGTGTTTAGTCATTTGTACTA
>NZ_WEII01000030.1:0-49237 GCF_009183805.1 Bacillus sp. B2-WWTP-C-10-Post-4
AGATGTGATAGGTGAATAATTTATGGACAATTATATTAAATGTGAATGTATGACGAAAAGATTAAAAGGAAATATTGTGTTAGATAATATTAGTTTGTCAGTAAAAAAAGGCGAATTTTTAGTTTTGAAGGGGCATAATGGCTCTGGTAAAACGATGATTTTACGCGCTATATCAGGGTTAATGCGCTTGAATTCTGGAGTTGTTTATATAGATAATGAAATAATTGGAAAACAAAAGCAATTTCCTGATTCTATGGGAATATTGATTGAATATCCAAGTTTTATTCCAGGGTATACTGGTTTTCAGAATTTGAAATTTTTATCATCGATTAACAATAAAATCTCCGATGAGGAGATTTATAATATTATTCAAAGGGTTGGACTTGATAAAACAGATAAGAGAAAGTATAAAAGATACTCTTTAGGTATGAAACAACGTTTAGGGATAGCGCAAGCTTTAATGGAACAACCAAAATTACTGTTATTAGACGAGCCAACTAATGCTTTAGATAGTGATGGGATAAAAGATGTTTTAGATATTTTGAAAGTAGAAAAAGCCAAGGGAACGACTATTGTTGTAGCCAGTCATGATGTGCATGTTTTAGATAATGAAATGGTAGATCGTATTGTACATGTTAATAATGGAAAGTTGGTAGATTAAGAGTGACGAGAAAACATATCTTAATAAGTATTGGATTGTGTCTGTTGCTATGTATATTTGCTAGTTTATTAAGATTTAAAACATTAAATCTTAATAATGAATCTTATAAAGTGGTAAAAGATGAGTTTTTATCTAATAGAACTTTTGAAGATGGGCAAGGAGTTACGTTTCATGCACTCAATCCTCTTGATCCTACAAAAGTTTATGATCCCTATGAAGACCGTGAAGTAGTGACGTATGTTTTACCTTTAGATATTACAAATACAACAAATCGAGATATTAACTTGCTTAGTAATAAGTCTATTTCCGATACAATGTTTTATTCTAAAATAGGTGAGTTTTATAATTTAATCCCTTATTCAATGGAATTACCTAAAAAATATCAGTTTGATCCTGTAATACCTGCTGGTAAAACAGTACGAGGGTATATAGGGACAAATTATTTTATAGGAGATGACCCTTATAAAAATTATAAAAACTTTTCAAATGAATCAACTAAAGTGAAATTCATTTCTTGTATAAAAGATAAGAAAGGGAAATATCATGAATTAGAAATACCGATAAATTAATAAAATTTATGATTGATACAGCTATATTTTAATGGTGTTTGTAGATCTTGCAACATAACAATATCTTTTAAAGTCGGAGTTTTTTTGTAGGTGTAAGTATCTATGGATGCTGCACCTGCAAAGTTTCCGGCTTTTTGTAATTGTCGATTTAGATTTTATTAAGGAATTTCTGGTAGTCATATTCTTTAAAAGGAAACTTGAAAGAATATGACTTAGATTTAATACGAAATTTGTAACGTGAAATTGAAATAGCGAGACAGAGAAAAGGAACGTAACAAATGAAATAAAAACTTTTTCTGAATATAAGGCCCGACATCTTGCCGATTGTTGTCATAGTTATGAGACAAGTGTTACAATTATCATTAGGTATATACATTTTAGTTTTTTTAATTAGGAGAAAAATTGGCATAACATACATTTGATTTTTATAACGACTGATTGTAATAGAGAAAAAGAAAACAATCGGAAGTTTTATTTTAATAAAAAGAGGAGCGTATTTCCTATGATCGGTATTTTAAAAAAGGTGTTTGATGTAAATCAACGCCAAATTAAACGTATGCAAAAGACAGTTGAGCAAATTGATGCATTAGAGTCATCTATTAAGCCACTAACTGATGAACAATTAAAAGGAAAGACGCTTGAATTTAAAGAACGTCTAACAAAAGGTGAAACAGTAGATGATCTACTACCTGAAGCTTTTGCAGTTGTTCGCGAAGCGGCAACTCGTGTTCTTGGAATGCGTCCATATGGCGTACAGTTAATGGGTGGTATTGCCTTACATGAAGGCAATATTTCTGAGATGAAAACGGGTGAAGGTAAAACGTTAACATCTACATTACCTGTATATTTAAATGCTTTAACAGGAAAAGGTGTTCATGTTGTTACAGTCAATGAATACTTAGCACAACGTGATGCGAGCGAAATGGGACAACTTCATGAGTTCCTTGGCTTAACGGTAGGAATTAACTTAAATAGTATGTCACGCGAAGAGAAACAAGAAGCTTATGCTGCTGATATTACGTATAGCACAAATAATGAGCTTGGATTCGATTACTTACGTGATAACATGGTTTTATATAAAGAGCAGTGCGTTCAACGTCCACTTCACTTTGCTATTATCGATGAAGTCGATTCTATTTTAGTCGATGAAGCACGTACGCCGCTTATTATTTCAGGACAAGCTCAAAAATCAACAGAGCTATACATGTTTGCAAATGCATTTGTTCGTACGTTAGAAAATGAAAAAGATTATTCATTTGATGTGAAAACGAAAAATGTAATGCTAACAGAAGATGGTATTACGAAAGCGGAGAAAGCTTTCCATATTGAAAACTTATTCGATTTAAAACATGTAGCACTTCTTCACCATATTAATCAGGGACTTCGTGCACACGTTGTTATGCACCGTGATACAGATTATGTTGTACAAGAAGGCGAAATCGTAATTGTAGACCAATTCACTGGTCGTCTTATGAAAGGTCGTCGTTATAGCGAAGGATTACACCAAGCGATTGAAGCAAAAGAAGGTGTAGAAATTCAAAATGAAAGCATGACGCTTGCAACAATTACATTCCAGAACTACTTCCGTATGTATGAAAAATTATCTGGTATGACTGGTACAGCGAAAACAGAGGAAGAGGAATTCCGTAACATTTACAATATGAACGTTATTGTAATTCCGACCAACAAACCGATTATTCGTGATGATCGTGCCGATTTAATCTTTAAATCAATGGAAGGTAAGTTCAATGCTGTTGTTGAAGATATTGTAAATCGTCATAAAAAAGGACAACCTGTTCTTGTAGGTACAGTTGCAATTGAAACTTCAGAGCTTATTTCAAAAATGTTAACGCGTAAAGGTGTACGTCATAACATCTTAAATGCGAAAAACCATGCTCGTGAAGCAGATATCATTGCAGAGGCTGGTATGAAAGGTGCTGTAACAATCGCGACGAACATGGCAGGTCGTGGTACAGATATTAAGCTTGGAGACGATGTGAAAAACGTTGGTTTAGCAGTTATTGGTACAGAGCGTCACGAAAGTCGTCGTATTGATAATCAGTTACGTGGTCGTGCTGGTCGTCAAGGGGACCCTGGTGTTACGCAGTTCTACTTATCGATGGAAGATGAATTAATGCGCCGATTTGGTTCAGATAATATGAAAGCAATGATGGACCGCCTTGGTATGGATGATTCTCAGCCGATTGAAAGTAAAATGGTTTCTCGTGCGGTAGAATCTGCACAAAAACGTGTTGAAGGAAATAACTATGATGCACGTAAGCAGTTACTGCAATATGATGATGTACTTCGTCAACAACGTGAAGTTATTTACAAACAGCGTCAAGAGGTAATGGAGTCTGACAACTTACGCGGCATTATTGAAGGTATGATGAAATCTACAGTAGAACGTGCTGTTGCCCTTCATACACAAGAGGAAATTGAAGAAGATTGGAACATTAAAGGTCTTGTTGACTACTTAAATACAAACCTTCTTCAAGACGGAGATGTAAAAGAAGAAGAATTACGTCGCCTTGCTCCTGAGGAAATGAGCGAACCGATTATCGCGAAATTAATAGAGCGATACAATGAAAAGGAAAAGCTTATGCCAGAAGAGCAAATGCGTGAGTTTGAGAAGGTTGTTGTATTCCGCGTTGTAGATACGAAATGGACAGAGCATATTGATGCGATGGATCACCTTCGTGAAGGTATTCATTTACGTGCTTACGGTCAAATCGATCCACTTCGTGAGTACCAAATGGAAGGATTCGCGATGTTCGAGTCAATGGTTGCCTCTATTGAAGAGGAAATTTCTCGTTACATTATGAAAGCTGAAATTGAACAAAACTTAGAACGTCAAGAAGTTGTTCAAGGTGAAGCTGTTCATCCTTCTAGCGATGGCGAAGAAGCAAAGAAAAAGCCAGTTGTAAAAGGTGACCAAGTGGGCCGCAACGATTTATGTAAATGTGGTAGCGGTAAAAAATATAAAAACTGCTGTGGTATCGTTCAGTAATATAGGACGGTAGCTTTGGCTGTTTTGCAAACTTTTATATCAAAAATGTATAATTAAGAAGGATTAAACTCTCTCCGTAATAAGTGGAGAGAGTTTCCCTTGTTTTCATACGAAAGTAACAGCAATTACATAGAGGTGAAGGAAATGGAATTAGTAGAAATTAGACAGGAATTAGAGAAAATGGCTAAGCGATTAGCGGCTTTTAGGGGGTCTCTTTGACCTCCCTACTAAGGAGAAACAAATTGCAGAATTAGAAGAAAAAATGATGGGCGCAGGATTTTGGGATGACCAACAAGGCGCGCAAGCTGTAATTAATGAAGCGAATGCGTTAAAAGATATGGTTGGAAAGTTCCGTCAGTTAGATGAGACGTTCGAAAATTTAGAAATCACGCATGAGCTTTTAAAAGAAGAGTATGATGAAGATTTACATGAGGAATTAGAATCAGAAGTAAAAGGCTTAATTCAAGAAATGAATGAGTATGAGCTTCAGTTACTATTAAGTGATCCTTATGATAAAAATAATGCGATTTTAGAATTACATCCAGGTGCAGGTGGAACTGAGTCACAAGACTGGGGTTCTATGTTATTACGTATGTACACACGCTGGGCTGAAAAACGCGGATTCAAAGTAGAAACGGTTGATTATTTACCAGGTGATGAAGCTGGTATTAAGAGTGTAACTTTATTAATTAAAGGTCATAACGCTTACGGTTACTTAAAAGCAGAGAAAGGTGTACATCGTCTTGTACGTATTTCACCATTCGATTCTTCAGGGCGCCGTCATACATCGTTCGTATCTTGTGAAGTTGTACCAGAGTTCAATGATGAAGTTGAAATCGAAGTACGTACAGAAGATTTAAAAATTGATACGTACCGCGCAAGTGGAGCGGGTGGGCAGCACGTAAATACGACAGATTCAGCAGTTCGTATTACACATACACCGACAAATACAGTTGTAACGTGTCAGTCGGAGCGTTCTCAAATTAAAAACCGTGAGCATGCGATGAAGATGTTAAAAGCGAAATTATATCAAAAGAAACTAGAAGAGCAACAAGCAGAATTAGATGAAATTCGCGGAGAGCAAAAAGAAATCGGATGGGGTAGCCAAATCCGTTCTTACGTATTCCACCCGTATTCTCTTGTAAAAGACCATCGTACAAATACGGAGGTTGGTAACGTACAAGCTGTTATGGATGGAGAGATTGATCCATTTATTGATGCTTACTTACGTTCTCGTATCTAATAAGCGTAAAAAAAGCCAACGAAATTGTTGGCGCATGCTGAGGACAATAGAGGATATAAAGAATTTGATTCTATTTTTATAGATGAAGTAAAGAGGAAGAGAAGTTGGAAACGACAACTTCTCTTTTTGATGGGATTATATGTAGATTACAATGCTGTATATTGTTTTGTAAAAAGTAGAGAATAGTAAAATAGAGCGGTAATAGGGTAAAGATTTATATAGAACTTTTCTAATTTTTCTTTTAAAAAGGATACTTTATAGAAGTTTTTTAAGTTGTTCACAGAATTGAAACAACTTATGAAAGCTTTATTTTATCAAGGTTCTCACTGTATTTTTGAGGAATATGAAATACACCTTAGTTTTTCTATATAAAGATAATGCTTATAATGAAAATGAGTGTGTTAGGAATAAAAAGAATATCAACAATGGGGAGCGATAGAAGTGAAAAAGAAATTGTTGGCTATTGCGCTAGGGACATCGGTTGTTTTTGCTTTAGGAGCATGCGGAAATAAAGAAGAGAGTAAGTCTTCGAAACAGTCTGCAAGCACAGACAGCGCAGAACAAATTTTCCAAAGAAGTTGTGCGGGATGTCACGCAACAGATTTATCAGGGGCAACTGGACCTGATTTAAGAAAAGTAGGCGGTAAGTACGACGCTGCAGATATTGAAGAGATTATTAAAAAAGGCCGTGGTTCAATGTCACCAGGACTTATTCAAGGTGAAGATGCGAAAAAAGTATCTGAATGGTTAGCTGAACATAAATAAAAAGGTGAAATGGGCGAGTTGATAATATAGTCAGCTCGTTTTCCTTTTTTCTGGTATGTAACATAACTGTAACAAAAATGTATCCAAATTGGAAACCGTTTGATGTTACAATGGGGTTTGTAGAATTTTGCTGAAATATATTACATAGAGTGGTATTGCTTATGAGAAAGCATAAGTAAACTACCTTCAACAAGGATGACTAAATGAAAATGAAGGATGTCTTTTATTTTCAGATGTACAGAAAAGTATTTCGAAAAAAATCATTAAGTATTGGGTGATAAATAATGATAAAAATGACGAATGTTTATAAGGAGTACCCGAATGGTATGAAAGCCATTGCTGGTCTTACAGTTAACATTAAACAAGGTGAATTCGTATACGTAGTTGGACCGAGTGGAGCCGGGAAATCTACATTTATTAAAATGATGTATCGTGAAGAGAAACCATCTACAGGATCTATTAATGTAAATGGACTTACTATCGAAACATTGGCAGAAAGAGACGTTCCGTATTTTCGTCGTCAATTAGGCGTAATTTTCCAAGATTTTAAATTGCTACCTAAATTAACGGTATATGAGAATGTTTCGTTTGCTTTAGAAGTAATTGAAGAAGAACCGGATGCAATTCGTGAGCGTGTAACAGAAGTGCTAGGTCTTGTAGGCCTTGAAGATCGCGCAGACGCACTTCCAAGTGAGCTTTCAGGTGGGGAGCAACAACGTGTGGCTATTGCAAGAGCAATTGTAAATAGACCAAAGGTTGTAATTGCCGATGAGCCAACAGGTAACTTAGATATTGAAACAGCTCTTGATATTATGAATATTTTTACTCGCATTAATGAGCGCGGCACAACGATCGTTATGGCGACGCATAATGCAGATATCGTAAATACAATCCGTCATCGTGTAATCGCGATTGAAGGCGGAAAAATTGTTCGAGATGAGATTGAGGGAGGATACGGATATGAAGGCTAAGACCCTTAGTCGACATTTGCGAGAAGGTGTAAAGAATCTATCACGTAACGGATGGATGACATTTGCTTCTGTTAGTGCAGTAACAGTTACATTATTACTTGTAGGTGTCTTTTTAACAGCGATTATGAATATGAACCATTTTGCGACGAAAGTAGAGCAAGATGTAGAGATTCGTGTACACATTGATCCAGCTGCAAAAGAAGCGGATCAAAAGAAATTAGAAGAAGATATGAGTAAGATTGCAAAAGTAGATTCTATTAAATATTCTTCTAAAGAAGAAGAGTTAAAACGTTTAATTAAAAGCTTAGGTGATAGTGGAAAAACGTTTGAGTTATTTGAACAAGATAACCCACTTAAAAACGTATTCGTTGTAAAAGCAAAAGAACCAACCGATACAGCGACAATCGCGAAGAAGGTTGAAAAAATGCAGTTTGTTAGTAATGTTCAGTACGGAAAAGGGCAAGTTGAACGATTATTTGATACTGTAAAAACTGGTCGTAACATTGGGATTGCATTAATTGCTGGTCTTTTATTCACAGCGATGTTCTTAATCTCTAATACAATTAAAATTACAATTTATGCTCGTAGTACAGAAATTGAAATTATGAAACTTGTTGGTGCAACAAACTGGTTTATTCGTTGGCCATTCTTGCTAGAGGGATTATTCTTAGGAGTATTAGGATCAATTATTCCAATTGGCCTAATTCTAATTACGTATAAATCGTTGCAAGGTGTGTTTAATGAAAAACTTGGCGGAACAATTTTCGAGCTTCTACCATACAGTCCGTTCGTATTCCAATTAGCTGGTTTACTAGTGTTAATCGGTGCTTTAATCGGTATGTGGGGAAGTGTAATGTCAATTCGTCGCTTCTTAAAAGTATAAAAAGTTGCAAACATAATTCGTACAAGCTTATCATATAGTAGAAATAGGTAAAGGCATCACACACTGTGTGATGCCTTTTGCTACACCACCTGTGTGTTTTGGAAAGGGGAATTCCGCATTGAAACGTAGAGTTGCAATTATTGGAATGGTTATTGCATTTTTAATTGGTGCTGGCGGAATGTTTGCAGGCATGTCTGTATTTGGGGTTAACCCATCAGAAGTAACGCAAACAATTTCGAGTGGGAATGCTAGCACTGCGCAAGGGAATTTGGCAAAAATTAATGAGGCGTATGCACTAATTGATTCACGTTATGTGGAAGACGTGAAAGATGAAAAGTTAGTTGAAGGTGCAATACAAGGTATGTTGTCTACGCTGAAGGACCCTTATTCCACGTATATGGATAAAGAAACAGCCAAACAGTTTAGTGAATCGCTTGATCCCGAATTAGAGGGGATTGGGGCTGAGGTGAACAAGACGGACGGTAAGCTTATTATCGTATCGCCAATTAAAGGTTCACCAGCAGAAAAGATAGGAATTAAACCGAATGACCAAATTTTATCTGTAGATGGAAACAGTGTGAAAGACTTATCACGTGAAGAAGCAGTATTAAAAATTCGTGGTAAAAAGGGAACGACTGTCGCAATTGAAATTAAACGTGCGGGAGTAACTGATCCGATCGTATTTAAAATTAAGCGTGAAAAGATTCCAATCTTTACAGTATTTAGTTCTGTGAAGCAAGAGAGTGGAAAAGATATCGGTTATATGCAAATCACTTCTTTTGCTGAAAATACAGCGAAAGAATTTAAGGATCAGTTAAAAGAGTTAGAGAAGAAAAATATAAAAGGCTTAGTTATTGACGTACGTGGTAATCCTGGTGGCTATTTAAATAGTGTAGAAGATATACTAGGGGAAATTATGACGAATAAAAAGCCGATGCTACAAGTAGAGCAGCGAAATGGTGAGAAGAAGAAATTCTCTACGGAACTGAAAGAGAGAAAACCATATCCAATTTCAGTATTAATTGATAATGGAAGTGCTTCTGCTTCAGAGATTTTAGCGGGTGCGCTAAAAGAAGGAGAAGGATACGATTTAATTGGTGAAAAGACATTTGGTAAAGGTACTGTCCAGCAAGCTGTTCCATTTAAAGACGGCAGCAACATTAAATTAACAATGTTTAAATGGTTAACACCGGATGGGAACTGGATTCATAAAAAAGGAATCGCACCAACAGTAGAAGTGAAGCAACCAAATTATTATCATGCGACACCAATTCAAATTGAAAAAACACTTTCATACAATTCAAATGATGTACAAGTAAAACATGCTCAAGAAATGCTTAAGAGCTTAGGGTACGTACCAGGTCGTGAAGATGGATACTTTAGTAAAGAGACAGAATCGGCGCTGAAAGCATTCCAAAATGCAAATGAGATGGAAGCGACAGGACAGCTTGATAAAAAGACAGCTGAAGCGATTCAAACTAAAATTATCGAAAAAATTCGTTCTGGAGAAAATGATCTACAATTACAGTCAGCATTAAAATTAATGGCAAAATAAGAAGAAATACAGGCAGTTTGCTGCCTGTATTTTTTTGTGTTAAACAAACGTTTGTTTAGTTATGATAATATAAAAAGAAAGAATGATATAAATGGTGGTGAATGAGTTCATGGAGGCGTGGATTTTTGAAATAATGCGGGCAGCTGGACGTTTTTTCTTACACCCTGCTGTCTATATATTTGTAATAAGTAGTATCTTCGTTGGATACTTACGTATGTTAAGAGAACGAAAAGATTTTTCTTTTAAAGTTTATGATATTTGGTTTGAACTGCGAACCTCTCTATTTGCAGGGATTGGATACGGATTAGTAGTATCTATTGTTACGATTGGGCTTGGACTTGTTGTTTCTAAAGCAAGCTTATGGGCCATTTTAATTTGGACGTTACTATTTGGATTAACGGCTATGTATCGATATTTATCGGCGGCTTATACATTTAGCATTGCGATTGTATGTGTTCTATTATCTTCTAAGCTACCAGTTTCCTTTTTACAGCTTCGAGAAGGTGAAGAGAGTACCATTGTATCCCTTGTTATTTTACTAGGCGTTATGCTTATTGTAGAAGGCTTATTGATTTCTAAAAACGCAGTAGGATATTCGACGCCGAGGATTAGGAAGGGGAAGCGTGGATTAAAGATTGGTTTACACGAATCAAAGCGTTTATGGATCGTTCCTATTTTTATTCTTGTACCGGGTGATGCGGTAACGCAGTTTATTTCATGGTGGCCTGTCGTTTCAATCGGTTCAAATACATATTCTCTATTCCTCGTTCCATTTTTAATTGGATTTATGAGAAAGATTAAAAGTTATGAGCCGACGGAAGCTTTATTATTTACAGGAAGACGTGTTTATGGATTAGCAGGACTTGTGCTCGTTTTAGGAATCGCAAGTTATTGGTGGCACGTACTTGCAATTATCGCGATGGGAGTCGCAATGCTTGGGCGTTTCACAATCTCGATGCAAGAGAAAATTGCCGATGAAACAAGACCAGCATATTTTGCTGCACGCAATGATGGGCTCGTTGTACTAGATACAATTCCAAATACAATTGGAGCAGAGCTAAAATTACTGCCTGGAGAAATTATTACGAAAGTAAATGGAGTCATTCCAAAAAGCGCCGAGGAATTTTATGATGCGCTTCAAACGAAGACGACAGGAGCATTTTGTAAATTAGAAGTATTAGATACAAATGGTGAGCTTCGTCTTGCACAAACTGCATTATATGCTGGTGGACATCACGAATTAGGTATTGTATTCGTTGAGCAGGAGCACGAGTGGGATTCGGAAGCGATGTAATAGAAGGAAAGGTATCACCTTGTGGTGGTACCTTTTTTGTTTTTGGGGGTGGGGAGAGTAGTTAGTAAATGAAATTTATATCGGCGATTATCCGAATATATCAGCGCAACTTGAAATATATCGGCGATTTTGCAAATATATCAGCGCAACTCGAAATATATCGGCGATTATTCGAATATATCGACTTTCCAGCAAAAAACGACAACTATCGCAAAGCTTATTTTCAGTTTCATAGACGGATAACTTGAATAATTATTTGATAATGGTTATCATTTAGGGAGTCTTTTTAATTTTGGAAAATGGAGGTAAGATATGCTGCGTAAATTTTTCTCGTACTATAAACCGTATAAAGGTTTATTTATACTCGACTTTTCTTGTGCGGTTGTCGCAGGATTATTAGAACTCGGCTTCCCGCTTATCGTAAATCAATTTATTGATAAGTTATTGCCAGGGCAAAACTGGACGCTTATTTTATGGGCTTGTTTCGGTTTACTCGCAGTTTATATGTTAAATGCAGGCTTACAATATGTCGTTACATATTGGGGACATATGCTTGGTGTTAACATTGAAACAGATATGAGGCAGAAATTATTTGATCATATTCAAAAGCTATCATTCAGATTTTTTGATAATAATAAAACTGGTCATTTAATTTCACGCCTTACAAACGATTTAATGGAAATTGGGGAAATTGCTCACCATGGACCAGAAGATCTATTTATCGCCGTAATGACTTTAGTTGGGGCATTCTCATTTATGATGATGATCAACTGGAAGTTAGCGTTATTAACGTTCTTCGTCATTCCATTCCTATTATGGTTAGCACTTTACTTTAATAAAAAAATGACAGGTACATTTAGACGTTTATTCTCAGACGTTGCTGATTTTAATGCATGCATTGAGAACAATGTTGGGGGAATTCGTGTTGTACAAGCATTCGGAAATGAAAAGTTTGAGAAAGAGCAATTTGCTGTCAACAACGCTCGTTTCCGTACAACGAAATTAATGGCGTATAAAATTATGGCGTTAAATTCATCGATTAGTTATATGCTCATGCGGCTCGTAACGCTCTTCGTCTTAATATGCGGTACATGGTTTGTTCTGCAAGGAGAATTAACGTACGGTGGATTTATCGGATTCGTTCTATTAACGAATATTTTCTTCCGCCCAATTGAAAAAATTAACGCGGTAATCGAAAGCTATCCGAAGGGAATCGCCGGTTTTAAAAGATATGTAGAGCTTCTTGAAACAGAGCCTGACATTGTAGACTCTAAAGATGCAATGGAAGTTAAACATGTACATGGTGATATTCAATATAACAACATTACGTTCGGATATGAAAATAAAGAACCAATTTTAAATGACATTAGTTTGAAAATACATGCAGGTGAAACGGTTGCGTTCGTTGGACCATCAGGAGCTGGGAAAACGACGTTATGTAGCCTATTACCACGTTTTTATGAGCAATCATCTGGATCAATTCAAATTGATGGGATTGATACGAAAGATATGACATTATCTTCACTTCGTAAGCAAATTGGAATCGTGCAGCAAGACGTGTTCTTATTTTCAGGAACAATTCGTGAAAATATCGCTTACGGAAATTTAAAGGCATCAGAGCCTGAAATTTGGCAGGCGGTAAAACGTGCGCAGTTAGAAGATTTAATTTACTCACAGCCGGAAGGTTTAGATACTGTTATCGGTGAGCGCGGCGTGAAACTTTCAGGTGGACAAAAGCAGCGTCTAGCTATTGCTCGTATGTTCTTGAAAAACCCGCCAATTTTAATATTGGATGAAGCAACTTCTGCACTAGATACAGAGACAGAACTTGCGATTCAAAAATCGCTTGCTGAATTAGCTGTCGGTCGCACAACGCTAGTTATCGCTCACAGACTTGCAACGATTAAAAATGCAGATCGCATCGTCGTTGTAAATAAAGATGGCATTGCAGAACAAGGTTCACATAATGAATTAATTGAGCAAGGCGGAGGATACAGTAGGTTATACGAAGCTCAGTTTAGTTCGTAAATATAATTTGTACTGAATTAGTGCACCATAAGTAGGTAAAAATCTCATATGGGAGGCTATAAAGTATGATTGTAACAACAACGTCTACAATTCAAGGAAAAGAAATTATTGAGTATATCGATATCGTCAATGGAGAAGCGATTATGGGTGCGAATATCGTTCGTGACCTTTTCGCTTCTGTTCGTGACGTTGTCGGTGGTCGTGCTGGCGCTTATGAAAGTAAATTAAAAGAAGCACGCGACATCGCAATGGAAGAGATGAAAACTTTCGCAAGACAAAAAAATGCAAATGCAATTGTTGGTATCGACGTGGATTACGAAGTAGTTCGCGAAGGTATGTTAATGGTTGCGGTGAGCGGGACTGCTGTCCGCATATAAAGTAAAAAGCCGTGCTGATGCACGGCTTTTTACTTTGTATGTCGAAGTTTCAATATTTCTTGGGAAATGTGGAAGGCCCCGTCGATATATAGGGAAGACATTAGAGCGCTTCTTTACATTTTTGAATTTGAGTTAATAATTTTGCGTATTCTTGTTCGAGAGATGTGATGTCATCGTGATGATTTGGAATGGAAATCCGGTCGATGACTTCTGTTAATTTTGTTTGTAATCGTAACAATTCTTGCTCAGTAACGTTTACAGAAGCTCCGGTGGTTCTTTTTGTGTATTGCTCGTAATTACCGTGGAAGATTCTTGGTTCACTCTCATCTACTTGTAGAATATGGTCTGCAACAGAGCGAATAAAGGCACGGTCATGGCTAATGAAAAGTATTGTGCCAGGATATTCTTGTAACATGGTTTCTAATTCTTCTTGCGTTGCTAAGTCTAAATAGTTTGTCGGTTCATCTAGCAGAAGCATATTATAGTTTCCTAAAAATACTTTTGCCAGTGCAACCTTCATTCGTTCACCCCCGCTTAGAACGTGCACAGGTTTATGAACATCCTCACGGCGGAATAGAAGTCGTGCAAGTATTGTGCGAACGAATGCTTCTGTATAGTTTGTTTCTTCTAGAACATTTTCTAAAATGGTTTTATCTGTTTTTAAAATAGATAATGTTTGTTCGAAGTATCCAATTTTACAACTTTTCGATAGCTGCATGCCACGCTCGTTTGTGAGAAGCATGTTGAACAAAGTGGTTTTTCCGCTTCCATTTGCCCCTAAAACGGCAAGCTTTGCACCAGGGGCAATAGTTCCATTCATATTTTTAAATAGTGTGCGGTCGCCTATTTTCTTTGTTGCTTTATTGAATTGTACTGCCACCTTACTATGAATGGGAGTATGGTATTGCACGTCAAATTGAGCTTGAGAAAGATCCTTTGGCTTTTCCTTCTTTTCTAGTTTTTCGAGACGTGTCTCTAATGCCTTCGCTGCTTTGCTAACCTGTTCTTGGCCATGAGCCCCACTTAACCTATAAAGTCTAGATTCAGATGAACTGAACCGCGTTGGGATTTTTGTCATGTTAGAAGCACGTTGCTTTCTTTGTAGAATGGACTGTTCTAAACGATTTTTTTCTTGTACATATTGCTCATATTCTGCTTGTTTTTGTATTCGTTCACGTTCTTTTTGTTTTCGATAGTTTGAATAATTCCCTTTGTACTCTTGAATAGTACCGTCTTCAATTTCAATAATTTTGGTACATATATTATCTAGAAATTCACGATCATGCGATATTAAAACAAGTGCTCCTTTATAAGATGAAAGTGCCTTTTCTAATTGCTCTGTACCGACCATATCTAAGTGGCTTGTTGGTTCATCAGCGAATAAAATGCCTGCATTTTGTTCGAGAGCATGGGCGATCTTTAGCCGCATTCGTTCACCGCCGCTCATTGCGTCGGTAACGTTTGAAATACTCCATTTTCCTTTTGCAAGAGAAGAAGCAGTTTCCGGTAGTTCTTCGCTAAGCTGAGGAATGATGCTGATAGAACTATGATGAGTTACTATGCCTCTGTCAGCTTCTATTTCTTTACTTAATATTTGTAATAACGTAGATTTACCAGCTCCGTTGACTCCGACAATTCCTATGCGATCCTGTGCTTGAATTTCCAGTGATGGTAATGTAAATAGTGTGCGATCACCAAAGCTCTTTTCAATATTACTTGCGAATAAAATAGTCATAAAAAAACCTCCCTAGTTTCACTAGAGAGGATAAACGTCGCCCTTGTATGTAAAAAATCGTACATAAATAAACGATTTTTTACATGATCGTTTCGAAAGAAAGTATCGACAAATGGACAGACTAATCCCCTGCTAGTTTTCATCATTTTTGTTCACTATTTGTGATGGATGAAATAAATAAGAGAATTAGAACTTCATTGGTCAAAGTACCTTCCTTTCATAATATTACTTTTATTGTATGCGCATACAAAAGGGTTTGTCAAACTTATTTCTGTTCGCTATTTTTGAATGTATCATTATACAATTGTGCTTTTGCCAGCGCCTCAGCATCGTTTTTAATTTCATCCAGTCCATTCGCATTCCCAATAACATAACCTTCAAATGAAGAGCCAACAAAATCAAAGATATATTGGAATTGAGCAATAAGCGGTAATGCTTTTACCTTTGGGTTGTCCCCGCCAACGATGACAACATACATTTTTTTGCCTTTCATTTTTTCTTTGAAATGAAGAGATGTATCGCGCAAGCTTTGTGACCAGCGATCAACAAAATTTTTCATATGTCCACTCATTCCGTACCAATATAATGGTGTAGCAAAGATAATCGTGTCGTGCTCTAGCATGCGGTTGGTTAACTGCTTATAGTCATCATTTACAGGTTGGAATCCTTCTGCATCATGACGTTGGTCTGTAATAGGATAGACGGTATGATCACGCAAATAAATTTGTTCTGTTTCAATGTCCTCTATCATCATATGTGTTAAAGCTTCTGTATTTCCGTTTTGTCTTGAACTGCCATGTATAACAAACATGTAATCATCCCTTTTCTTTTGCATGTTTTAGGAGTGAAACGTGTTTTTGCAAATTCGTTTGGATGTTGGAAAGCAATGAGATTTGCTTTGTTACTTCATTGAGTTTATCTTCGTAAAGCGTAAGGATACTGCTGCACGGATTGTCGTACAGGTGCGGTTCAATTTCAAGGCAGCGCAGCATCCTTGCCGTCTCTTCTAAATTTAAGCCAATTTGTAAGTACATTTGAATAAGCTCCACTTTTTCGATGGCACTTTCATCAAAATCACGGTAACCATTTGCAAGGCGCTTAGAAGGGAGTAAGCCCTTTTCTTCGTAATGTCTTAGTGATCTTTCACTAACGCCAGTTTCTTTTGATAATTCTCCAATTCGCAATGTATTTCACTCCTTTTACATGTATTGTAAACCTTCACACTAATGTGAAGGTCAACTCTGTTTTTTCGCAAAAGAATCTACATGATTTAAGAACACTTGAATGGCTTTAGATGGAATGAAATATTTACCGCGCACGATGGAGAACGGACGGATTAGTTGTTCATTTGGAACTTCGACGTGGAATAGTTCTTTTGCTAGTAGCTCTTTCCGTACAGTCCAATCAGAAAGGATAGCGATGCCAAGCCCAGCACTAACAGCTTCCTTTACGCTTTGGATACTACTGAATGTAAAGAATCGTTTCATTTTTAAATGGTGTTGATGAATAAAGCGGTCACTATAAGCGCGTGTACCAGAACCACTTTCTCTTAATACCCATACTTGATCTTGGAGTGTACTTTCATTTATTTCATTTGTGCGGAGTAATGGATGATTTGGCGGGACGACGAGCTTCATTTCATCTTGCATAAATGTTTCAACATCTACGTCGGCGTATACGACTTGTCCTTCCACTAGGCCGATATCAATTTGATTAGAGCGAAGGCTTTGCAAAACGTCTTCTGTATTTGAGATGAAAGTATGAACTTCGACGTGTGGATTTTCATTCGCATAGTTAGCCAGTATTTTTGGAAGTAAGTATTCGCCAATTGTAAAACTAGCACCAATGCGAAGTGTTCCTGTTACAACGTTATGTAGTTCATTAATTTCTTGTTTCGCATCTTCGTAAAGAGAGAGCATTTGCTTTGCATGTATATATAATATGTTTCCAGCTTCAGTAACTTGGACGTGCTTCGGGGAGCGTTGAATAAGTGTAGTGCCAAATTCGTTTTCTAAGTTGCGTATATGCATACTTACTCCAGGCTGTGAAAGGTTTAATAATTCTGCTGCACGGGAGAAGTGTTTCTGTTCAACGACAGTAACAAAAATTTTTAAAATGTCTACGTTCATATAATGGGCTCCTTTCTTTTTCTATCATCTTATCATAAGTATTTCTAATGATAGATATTTGGTATTGGTATTAAACTTATTATAGAAACTCTCTTATAATGTAAGTAGAAAGAACATGCATGTTCCAATACGATTATTGGAGTGGTTCAAAATGGAACAAACACTTGTTATACAAAAGAAGAAGCGTTTTGGATTTTCGCAAGGAATTGGGATTACATTATTAATCGCAATTGCCGCGAAATATTTAGCAGAGCTTCCATTTTTAAATATTATGGGACAATTAGTAATTGCTATTCTAATTGGGATGGTTTGGCGCGCTGCAATTGGAGTCCCTCAAGATGCGATTGCAGGGACGAACTTTGCGAGTAAGAAGTTGCTGCGCTTTGGAATCATCTTACTTGGAATGCGATTAAATCTTGTTGATATTGCGAAGGCAGGGCCGAAAGTATTGGTCATCGCAGCGGTTGTTATTACATTTACGATTTTCGTTGTATATGGACTAACGAAAGTATTTAAGGTAGAAAAGAAACTTGGGATTTTAACAGCATGTGGTACAGCAATTTGCGGGGCGGCAGCGGTCGTGGCAATTGCGCCGCAAGTGAAAGCAAAAGATGATGAAACGGCAGTTGGGGCTGCAATTATTGCTATTTTAGGTACGATATTTACGCTTATTTATACGTTATTATATCCAGTGCTTGGCCTATCTCCATATGGTTACGGTGTATTCTCAGGGGCCACGCTGCATGAAATTGCTCATGTTATCGCAGCTGCGGCGCCAGGAGGAAGTACAGCTGTAGACATCGCAGTTATCGTGAAGTTAACGCGCGTTGCAATGCTCGTACCAGTAGCAATTTTAATTGGATTATGGTTTGGAAAGAGTGAAGGAAGCAAGGAAAAAAGATCGTGGCGTGATCTTCCGATTCCGTGGTTCATTTTCGGATTTTTAGCGATGAGTGCAGTGCATTCGCTCGGGATTATTCCAGAAGTTGTTGCGGGATACATTGTTGTCATTGCTTATATGCTAATCGCAATGGCGATGGCAGGACTTGGTTTAAATGTAGAGTTTAAAACGTTCCGTAAGTTAGGAAGCAAAGCGTTCGTGGCGGGGCTGATTGGCTCGGTTTGCTTATCGGTTCTTGGATACGTTCTTGTATATGCGCTAGGATTTATGTAGTAGAGGAGAAAGCTGTTCCCGAAGGTATTTGGGGACAGCTTTTTCTTATGATTATAGTAGCGCTACGGATGTCGATATTTGTCGGTAAGTCGATATATTTAAAAAATCGCCGATATAAATGGAGTTGCGCTGATATATTTGGGAAATCGCCGATATAATTTAAGTTGCGCTGATATATTTAAAAAATCGCTGATATAAATTGAATTACTCTTGTACTTCGTTAGAGTAGATGTTTAATGAAATATTTTTCTAAAATTTGTAAAGATATCTTTACTTATAACTGGAAAATATTTATAATTTAAGTAAAGATATCTTTACTTTTGAAGGTGGAGCCTATGGGTGTGAAAAATAAAATAAAAGAGTTAAGAAAGCAAAATCATATAACGCAAGTTGAAATGGCAAAGGCGATGCAAGTGACGCGGCAGACGATAGTGGCGATTGAAAACCATCATTACAATCCGAGTCTAGAGTTATCTTTAAAAATCGCCAAGTATTTTGGAGTGAAGGTGGAGGAAATATTTACGCTGGAGTAAGGAGAAAGAAAATAAATGATAAGCTTGAGAGATTTCAATTAGAGTAAACGTTTAAATATATAAGGATTGGTTTTGATTTATTAATTAGTATCGCATCAACGAGCGTGTTAGCAACAAAGAATAATAGATAGAAAAAGGGGAACTGGGATGGGATTACCGGTATTATGTGTCGCTACGGCTATTTTTGCTTTGTTTTGGGGAATGCAGAACTTCTCTCGTAATCCAGTACCGAGTATTTGTATTATGCTTGGCACTGTAGGTTTATCATATTATTTATTAGTGTCAGCTCATTATCATAAAACAGCAACGAGTGTTGTCGTTGGAGCACTTATTTTATTTTGTGGGCGCGCTGTACAAAAAGGATTACTTCCGTAAAAGCTGTTTATACGAAGAGTATAAACAGCTTTTTGTATTTTTTTAACAAAACGCTTGAAAGTTACGTAACGTCATCTTTTATAATGAGAGGGAAGAGGTGATGGTAGTGATTTCAATACAAGAATTGACGAAAGAAACAGGGGTTACAGTACGTACACTACGTTATTATGATCAAATAGATTTATTAAAGCCGAGCGGAAAAACAGAGGGTGGACATCGGTTATATAGTGAAAATGACGTTATTCGTTTGCAACAAATTTTATTTTTAAAGGAAATGGGATTTTCATTAAAAGAGTCTGCGAATATGTTAGTAAAAGGTGAGCTTAACTTAAAGGATTCGCTTGAAAAACAACTTCGATTTGTACAGGAAGAACAAAAGAAATTCAATCGAATGGAGCGCGTTTTACAAGCGGTTGTTTATTCGGTAGATGTGGAGGGAGAGCTCGATTGGAAAGTTATGTTTGAACTTATTCAGCTTTCGAAACAGTCTTCTCGTATACGTGAAATATTTCAAAATGATGTATTTTCAAAGGAAGAACAAAAATTGCTTCATAATTTGCCAAATATGAGTGAAGAAAATCCGAATGTTTTAGAGTGGGTAGATTTATTAAAGCAATTTCGCACTTTTATGAAAGATTGTAAAGAAACTGCAAATGATGAGGTACAACGGGCAACGAAGAGATTAATGCAGAAGTGTTTAGAAATGGCCAATGGTGATGAAGCATTTTTAGATAAGTTATGGGAAGTTAGAAAATCGAAGGAAGATTCACAGAAAATGAGCATGTATCCAATTGAAGAAGAACTTTTATTATATATGGATGAAGCTTTTCGTATATATGATGAAAAGGAGAAGGATAAATGAGTATACTTGCAGAATATCGTTGGTATTTTTTAATTGGGGCAGAAATTGTATTTTGGTTATCAGCTATCGGTTTCTTTTTACTCCGTTACGGATTCCGTTTGAAGAAGGCAAGCTTTATTATGGGGATTGTACTACTCATAAATGAAGTATTTATTTTAACTTTAGGGGTAGTGGACTATTATCAAACAGGAAAGTTCTCTAACTTTCAAATCATTACGGTAATTATTTTATTGTATGCAGTTTTCTACGGGAAAAAGGATTTAAAGAAGCTTGATATATTTGTACAAAAATCAGTTGCGAAATGGCGTAATGAACCGGCGCCTATTATTGAAGAACAGGTAGAATTAACAGGTATGGCCTATGCAAAGCAGGAAATAAAAAATTGGGTATTACATCTTGTTTTATTCGTTGGTGTGCACATATTCTTTTTCTTCGCGTATGGATTTATTCCATTTGAACAATGGGGTAATTGGTTAGAATCGGGAATCGTTTTAAATAAAGCTGCAAGTCGCGTGAGTCAAGTGTGGGCAATTATATTTTTAGTTGATACAGCGATTTCATTTTCATATGTGATTTTTCCGAAGAAGGAGAAAGGAAAAGAAAAGCTACTTTCATAGTTGAAAGTAGCTTTTCTGGTATACAAATAATTTTTATAGGAGGGGATGACAATAGGAAAAAGAACCAGTTTTATAAGTCTATTTCTCTTTAGTTTAGTAGCATGTTCACCATCTAGCACTACAATTGATAAGAAGAATGATGTCATTGTAAAGGAAGCAGGAATTCTCAATCTAGATAAATTTGAAAAGTTCGTTTTGAATGTCGAGCAAAGGGAAGTTGATAAAATAAGAATTGTACAGTATACCCTTGAAGGGGACCCGATTTTTCAAACGTTAGAGTATAGTGGGAACGATATATTTTATGTGTCAGATAATAGAAAAGACAAATTTGCTGGGAAGGATAAAGGGTTATATAAAGATAGTTGTAAAAGTATTATTAAAGAGCAGCGCGAATCAGAAAGTACTTATCGGCTAATAGATTGTATGAATGAAGCTGGGCGCAATGGATATGACTTAGTATATGTACCTAAAAAATAGAACTAGTAGAGGAAGGAGGTATTTACTCCTTCCTTTTTTTATGTGTATATTGTCGAAAACTTTACCGAATATCTGTTCGTTTTTTTAGGTTTTTTATAGGTGTTCGTGGTAAAATAATAATACAGATTTTTATGAGGAGGTCGGATTTTCTTGGAACGTCAATTTGAAATTGTCTCAGCGTATTCCCCGCAAGGTGATCAGCCGGTAGCTATAGAGAAGCTTGTAGAGGGAATTAATAGTGGAAAGAAAAAGCAAGTGTTGCTTGGAGCGACAGGAACGGGTAAGACATTTACGATTTCAAATGTCATTAAAGAAGTGCAAAAGCCAACACTTGTTATGGCTCATAATAAAACGTTAGCAGGGCAGTTGTATAGTGAGTTGAAAGACTTTTTCCCGAATAATGCAGTTGAATATTTTGTTAGTTACTACGATTATTATCAGCCAGAAGCGTATGTGCCGCAAACAGATACGTTTATTGAAAAAGATGCGCAGATTAATGATGAAATTGATAAATTGCGTCACTCGGCAACGTCTGCATTATTTGAACGGGACGATGTAATTATCGTTGCGAGTGTTTCGTGTATATATGGCTTAGGTTCTCCAGAAGAATACCGCGAGCTAGTTGTTTCGCTTCGAGTTGGTATGGAAAAAGACCGCAATCAATTGCTTCGTGAACTTGTTGATGTACAGTATGGACGTAATGATATTGATTTCAAGCGTGGTACATTCCGTGTACGCGGAGATGTAGTTGAAATCTTCCCGGCATCACTTGATGAGCATTGTATTCGAATTGAATTTTTCGGTGATGAAATCGATCGTATTCGTGAAGTAAATGCGTTAACAGGTGAAGTATTAGCAGAACGTGATCATGTAGCAATCTTCCCAGCATCTCACTTCGTTACACGTGAAGAGAAAATGAAGGTCGCTATTGAAAATATCGAAAAAGAATTAGAAGAGCGTTTAAAGGAGTTAAATGATAACGGTAAGTTGTTAGAAGCGCAGCGTATAGAGCAACGTACACGTTATGATTTAGAAATGATGCGCGAGATGGGCTTTTGTTCAGGTATTGAAAACTACTCCCGTCATTTAACACTTCGTCCAGCGGGGGCAACGCCGTATACGTTATTAGACTATTTCCCGAAAGATTTCTTAATCGTTATGGATGAGTCGCACGTATCAGTACCGCAAGTAAGAGCGATGTATAACGGTGACCAAGCACGTAAACAAGTGCTTGTGGATCATGGATTCCGTCTGCCATCGGCTCTAGATAATAGACCGCTTATGTTTGATGAGTTTGAAGAGAAAACAAATCAAGTTATTTATGTTTCAGCAACGCCAGGACCGTACGAGTTAGAGCAGTCACCAGAAGTAATAGAACAAATTATTCGTCCAACAGGACTTTTAGATCCGCCAATTGATATACGACCAATTGAAGGGCAAATTGACGATTTATTAGGAGAGATTCAAGATCGCATTGCAAAAAATGAACGTGTATTAATTACGACTTTAACGAAGAAAATGTCAGAGGATTTAACGGATTACTTAAAAGATGTAGGAATTAAAGTTAACTATCTTCACTCTGAAATTAAAACGTTAGAACGTATTGAAATTATCCGTGATCTTCGCCTCGGTAAATTTGATGTACTTGTCGGCATTAACTTATTACGAGAAGGATTAGATATTCCGGAAGTATCACTTGTAGCTATTTTAGATGCTGATAAGGAAGGGTTCTTGCGTTCAGAACGTTCATTAATTCAAACAATCGGTCGTGCCGCGCGTAATGAAAACGGCCGCGTTATTATGTATGCAGATCGTATAACGAAATCTATGGGAATTGCGATTGAAGAAACGAAGCGTCGTCGTAGTATACAAGAAGCTTACAATGAAGAGCATGGTATTACGCCGAAAACGATTCAAAAAGGCGTTCGTGATGTTATCCGTGCAACGACAGCTGCTGAAGAGACAGAAACATACGAAGCAACTCCTGCTAAGAAAATGACGAAAAAAGAGCGTGAAAAGACAATTGCGAAGATGGAAGCAGAGATGAAAGAAGCAGCAAAAGCGTTAGACTTCGAGCGTGCAGCTGAACTAAGAGATTTACTATTAGAATTAAAAGCGGAAGGGTGAAAAAAGTGAGTAAGAGCAAGGATTTTATCGTTGTAAAAGGTGCTAGAGCACATAACTTAAAAAATATTGATGTAACCATTCCGAGAAATCAGCTTGTCGTTGTAACGGGATTGTCTGGTTCGGGGAAATCATCATTAGCATTTGATACGATTTATGCAGAAGGGCAGCGCAGATACGTAGAATCATTATCTGCGTATGCGCGCCAGTTTTTAGGACAAATGGATAAGCCGGATGTGGACACGATTGAAGGATTGTCACCAGCGATTTCAATCGATCAAAAAACGACGAGTCGTAATCCACGTTCAACTGTCGGAACGGTAACGGAGATTTATGATTATTTACGTTTATTATTTGCGCGAATTGGTACGCCAATTTGTCCAAATCATGGGATTGAAATTACATCACAAACAGTAGAGCAGATGGTAGACCGTGTTCTTGAATATCCTGAACGTACGAAATTACAAGTGTTAGCTCCTATCGTGTCTGGGCGTAAAGGTGCACATGTGAAAGTACTTGAAGATATTAAGAAGCAAGGATATGTTCGTGTACGTGTTGATGGTGAAATGCTTGATGTATCTGAGGATATTACGTTAGATAAAAATAAGAAGCATTCCATTGAAGTTGTAATTGACCGTATTGTTGTAAAAGAAGGAATCGCAAGCCGTCTTGCTGATTCACTTGAAAGTGCATTAAAGCTTGGCGGAGGCCGAGTGTTAATTGATGTAATGGGAGAAGAGGAACTTCTATTTAGTGAACATCATGCTTGTCCGCATTGTGGTTTTTCAATCGGAGAATTAGAGCCGCGTATGTTCTCATTCAATAGTCCGTTCGGAGCATGTCCTTCTTGTGATGGACTTGGTTCAAAGCTAGAGGTAGATTTAGAGCTTGTTATCCCGAACTGGGATTTATCATTAAATGAACATGCAATTGCACCTTGGGAACCGACAAGTTCACAATATTACCCGCAACTTTTACAATCTGTATGTAATCACTACGGCGTTGATATGGATGTGCCTGTGAAAAATATACCGAAAGATTTATTTGATAAAGTGTTGTACGGAAGCGGGGAAGAGAAGGTTTATTTCCGCTATGTAAATGAATTTGGTCAAGTAAAGGAAAATGAGATTTTATTTGAAGGTGTTATTCCAAACATTGAACGTCGTTATCGTGAAACGAGCTCCGATTACATTCGTGAGCAAATGGAAAAGTATATGGCAGAACAAGCTTGTCCGAAGTGTAAAGGTGGACGCTTAAAGCCTGAGAGCTTAGCTGTATTTGTTGGCAATAAAACGATTGCTGACGTAACGAAGTATTCAGTTCAAGAAGTACAAGAATTCTTCTCGAATGTAGAGCTAACGGAGAAGCAACAAAAAATAGCTCATTTAATTTTAAGAGAAATTCAGGAGCGCGTTGGGTTCTTAGTGAACGTTGGTTTAGATTATTTAACGTTAAGTCGTGCCGCAGGAACTTTATCAGGTGGTGAGGCGCAGCGTATTCGTTTAGCGACGCAAATTGGTTCTCGTCTAACTGGCGTACTTTATATTCTTGATGAACCTTCAATTGGTTTACACCAGCGTGATAACGATCGTCTTATTCGTACATTGCAAGAAATGCGCGATTTAGGTAATACGTTAATTGTTGTTGAACATGATGAAGATACGATGATGGCTGCTGACTATTTACTTGATATAGGGCCTGGTGCAGGTATTCACGGTGGACAGGTCGTTTCAGCAGGGACGCCGGCTGAAGTTATGCAAGATGATAATTCATTAACAGGGAAGTATTTAAGCGGTAAAGAGTTTATTCCAGTTCCACTTGAAAGACGTAAAGGTGATGGACGTAAAGTAGAGATTGTCGGCGCAAAAGAGAATAACTTAAAGAATGCGAAAATGTCATTCCCGCTTGGTACGTTTGTAGCGGTAACAGGGGTATCTGGTTCTGGTAAAAGTACGATGATTAATGAAGTACTATATAAATCGCTAGCTCAAAAGTTATATAAAGCGAAAGCGAAGCCAGGTACTCATAAAGAGATTAAAGGTCTTGAACATTTAGATAAGGTAATTGATATTGATCAATCACCAATCGGTCGTACACCACGTTCTAATCCAGCGACGTATACAGGTGTATTCGATGATATTCGTGATGTGTTTGCACAAACGAATGAAGCGAAAGTGCGCGGATATCAAAAAGGACGTTTCAGCTTTAATGTAAAAGGTGGACGTTGTGAAGCGTGCCGTGGTGATGGAATTATTAAAATCGAAATGCACTTCTTACCAGACGTATACGTTCCGTGTGAAGTTTGTCATGGTAAACGTTACAACCGTGAAACGTTAGAAGTGAAATATAAAGATAAGAATATTTCTGAAGTGTTAGGGATGACAATTGAAGATGGAGTAGAGTTCTTCGCTAATATCCCAAAAATTAAGCGTAAACTTCAAACGCTTGTAGACGTTGGGCTTGGTTATATGAAATTAGGTCAACCAGCAACAACATTATCTGGTGGGGAAGCACAGCGTGTGAAATTAGCCTCTGAATTACACCGTCGTTCTACAGGACGTACGTTATACATTTTAGATGAACCAACGACTGGTTTGCATGCGCATGATATTGCACGTCTTCTAGAAGTGCTGCAACGTCTTGTTGAGAGCGGTGAGACGGTACTTGTAATTGAACATAATTTAGATGTGATAAAAACAGCTGATTATATCGTTGACCTTGGACCAGAGGGTGGAGATAAAGGTGGACAAATCGTTGCTTCCGGAACGCCAGAGCAAGTAGTGAAAGAAGAGCGCTCGTACACAGGTAAATATTTAAAAGAGATTTTAAATCGTGATAAAGCAAGAATGAAAGAGAAAATAAAAGAAGTAGAATTATCGCAATAAGTTTATTGATGAAAACCGGGTGGAAATGACGCTCGGTTTTTATTGTATAGGGGGAGAAGATGAAGTTTTTAGAGGTGTTAAGGAAGAAAAATATGAAAGTAAGAGAGTTTCGAAGTTGGGGTGTATATTTTCGAAAGCGCTGGGAGGATCACTTTGCAAATCATTTAAGTGATGAAGAAAAAGAAGACATTTTTCTTTATGGAGATAAGTATGGATGTGGGTATCTTTGGCACATATTTAGTTATGAGAAAAAGAAGTGTTTAGAGGGTAAAGAAGCAAAGAACGCGTTTCATAATGAAGTGAAAAAGGATTGCTACATTTTCTACCAACACTGTGATGAGGTACTGTTAATAAAGGATGCGAGTTTGTTACATATGGATGATATATTGTGTGAGAGGGACGATATGTATAAGGGTGATATCTATATTGTAGATAAGGAGTTCACTTGGACTTTTGTAAAAACTCATGAACATAGATGGTGCGGCCCTTATTTTACTAAGAAATGTTAGTAGGTATACAAGCATGAAAGATAGAATAAGTTGATATAAGTGTTCGTATCATACTTGCGTTTCTTATCTATTAGCGTATGATGAAATATATATGTTTAAAAGGATGTGTAACGAAATGAGATGGATTGTATCACTTCTTGTAAATAGCGTTGTGTTAATCGCTGTATCGGGACTTTTAAAAGGGATTGCACCAGATGCATTTTACGTAGCAAATATACAAACTGCAATTATTGCGAGTATTATATTGGCGGTTTTAAATGTGTTCGTAAAGCCATTTTTAATTTTAATTACGCTACCAATTACTGTTGTAACTTTCGGCTTCTTCTTAATTGTTATTAATGCGATTACGTTAAAAATAGCAGATTCATTATTAGGAGATGCTTTTAATATATCAGGATTTGGTGTAGCGATTGTTGCGGCAATTTGTATTTCAATTTTTAATATGATAATTGAAAAGGCAATTGTTGAGCCTCTATATGAAAAAAAGAGAAAGTGACAAAAAGAAAAACATTTCATTATTCGTATGAAATGTTTTTTTCTATTTATTAGAAACCGTATTTCTTGTTTTCAGAAAAAAATGGTACAATATCCGATAGAATGGAATTTTACATCAAACGAGACTGAACCCGCAGCGGAGTGGAGGTTTATACATATGCCGAAAGTAAGGACAAAAGATTTAATTGAACAATTTCAATTGGAGTTAATCAGTGGTGAAGAAGGTATTCATCGTCCAATTGATACAAGTGATTTATCACGACCTGGAATTGAAATGGCAGGATTTTTTACATACTATCCAGCAGATCGTGTGCAGCTTCTTGGTAAAACGGAGCTTACTTTCTTTGACACGTTAACGTCAGAGCAAAAACAAGAGAGAATGAAAGCGCTTTGTACTGAGGAGACGCCATGTATTATTGTAACTCGTAATCAAGATGTACCAGATGAGTTATTACAAGCATCACGTGAATCAGGTATGCCTTTATTACGTTCTTCTCAAACGACAACGAGATTATCAAGTCGTTTAACAAACTATTTAGAAGGTAAGTTAGCACCAACAACAGCTGTTCATGGTGTGTTAGTAGATATTTACGGCGTTGGTGTTTTAATTACAGGTCAAAGTGGTGTTGGTAAAAGTGAGACAGCTCTTGAGCTTGTAAAGCGTGGTCACCGTCTTGTTGCGGATGATAGTGTAGAAATTCGTCAAGAAGATGAAGATATGTTAGTCGGAAGTTCACCAGATTTAATCGAGCATTTATTAGAAATTCGCGGTCTAGGTATTATTAACGTTATGACGTTATTCGGTGCAGGGGCAGTACGAAATTATAAGCGTATTACACTTGTTATTAATCTTGAAATTTGGGATCAAAAGAAAAATTACGATCGCTTAGGTCTTGATGAAGAGAAGATGAAAATTATTGATACAGAACTTACGAAGATTACACTTCCAGTTCGTCCTGGTCGAAACTTGGCTGTTATTATTGAAGTAGCAGCGATGAACTTCCGTTTGAAACGTATGGGAGTCAATGCAGCACAGCAGTTCTCTGAACGATTAATGAGTGCAATTGAGTTAGGAAATCAGGAGTAAACTTTGGAGAGGGAGGTCATATACATATGCTGTTAGCTTCTGTACCACAGCTTGACCGTGTAGCTATCCAACTTGGGCCGTTTCCTGTGTATTGGTACGGGATTATTATCGGTACAGGTGTGCTATTAGGTCTTTGGCTGGCAACTCGCGAGGGAGAAAGGCTAGGTATTCCAAAAGATACATTTGTTGACCTTGTATTAATTGCAGTACCGATCGCTATTCTTTTTGCGAGAATGTACTATGTTATTTTTGAATGGGAATATTACGCACAAAATCCGAGTCAAATTATTAATATTCGTCAAGGCGGTTTGGCGATTCATGGTGGTTTAATCGGAGCTGTTATTACCGGAATTCTTTTTGCGAAGCGACGCGGGGTTTCCTTCTGGAAGTTGGCTGATATTGCTGCACCAAGTATTTTACTAGGACAAGCAATTGGCCGATGGGGAAACTTTATGAACCAAGAGGCGCATGGTGATGAAGTAACGAGACAGTTTTTAGAAGGTCTTCATTTACCGGATTTCATTATTAATCAAATGTATATTGAGGGTGTGTACTATCATCCGACGTTTTTATATGAATCATTATGGAATTTTGCAGGCGTAATTTTACTACTTGCATTAAGAAAAGTGAATTTACGTCGCGGGGAGTTATTCTTCACATATTTAATTTGGTATTCAGTAGGACGCTTCTTCGTAGAAGGCTTACGTACAGATAGTTTAATGCTAGGACCACTTCGTATTGCACAAGTAATGTCAATTGGACTTGTTGTTATTTCTATTATTTTCATTATTGTGAGACGAAAAATGGGGCAAGCTGATAAAAGATATTTAGAAAATTAGAGACAAGTAGCATCTTATTATAAGATGCTGCTTCTTTCATATTCAGGAAGGCGAAAGGACTAAGGCGATGAGAATAAATACCGTGTTATTTGATTTAGATGGAACTTTAATTAATACAAATGAACTTATTATTTCTTCGTTTTTACATACTTTAAATACATATTATCCAAATCAATATAAGCGTGAAGATGTGTTGCCATTTATCGGTCCATCTTTGCATGATACTTTCAGCAAGATTGATGAAAGTAAGGTTGAAGAGATGATTACTAGCTATCGGAAATTTAACCATGATCATCATGATGAATTAGTAGAAGAATATGAAACTGTATATGAAACAGTTCGAGAGTTGAAGAAGCAAGGTTATAAAGTTGGTATTGTTACAACGAAAGCGAGACAAACCGTTGAGATGGGATTACAGTTGTCAAAGCTTGATGAATTTTTTGATGTTGTCGTGACAATTGATGATGTAGAGCATGTGAAACCACATCCGGAGCCACTTCAAAAAGCGCTTGAATTATTAGATGCAAAACCAGAAGAGGCATTGATGGTTGGGGATAATCATCATGATATTGTCGGTGGTCAAAATGCGGGGACGAAAACAGCTGCGGTTTCATGGACGTTGAAAGGTAGAGCGTATTTAGAGGCTTACAAGCCGGACTTTATGCTAGATAAAATGAGTGATTTGCTACCGATTTTGTCTAACATGAACCGTTCATAAAGGTCCAAGTAAGTTAGTAGAGGAGCGAGCTAAGTGCGACGGACAACGCGCTATCCTGTTTCAGGAGAAAATTCGTTATGGAATGTGTATAAAACAGTGTCTTTTTGGAAGGTAATGAAAAACTTTATTATTATCCAAATTGCGCGTTACACGCCATTTTTATCCGTAAAAAATTGGTTGTACCGCACTTTTTTACGGATGAAAGTAGGAAAGAAAACATCATTTGCGCTTATGGTAATGCCGGATATTATGTTCCCAGAAAAGATAACTGTGGGAGAGAATTCGATTATTGGCTATAACACAACGCTTTTAGCACATGAATATTTAATTCGTGAATATCGACTTGGCGAAATCGTCATTGGAAATGAAGTAATGATTGGAGCGAATGTAACAATATTACCAGGTGTGAACATTGGAGACGGTGCGACTGTCTCAGCTGGCACACTTGTTCATAGAGATGTACCGAGCGGTGCTTTCGTAGGTGGAAATCCAATGCGTATTATTTATACGAAAGAGCAAATGACCGCAAGAGAAGGTTCATGGTGAAAATGTAACATTTCTCCTCTTTTTTTATGAATAAAAAGGAAATAATTGAGTATAATATACTGTTTTGTTTTTTACGGAATCGTTTATACTTATAGATAGAAGAATGTGTGAACGAAGAAAACAAAAAACTGGAGGATATATGGGGAAAAATCAAAGGATATATAAGGAGAACGGACAAGTTATCTCTTTTAATCAATTAGCGGACTTCTTTTATAAAAAAGGGATGAGAGCTTACAAAGGACAAAAATTGCAAGATGCAATTAAATATTTTCGAAGAGCGGCACAAAGTGAGAAGGAGCCGTTTATTTTATGTCAATTAGCATCAGTATTATCTGAGGCTGGTGAATATCAAGAATCGAATCAAATCTTCTTAAAGTTAGTTAGATCTAATCCAGAACTTGAACAGTGCTATTATTTTATTGCAAATAATTATGCATATATGGGGTTATTTCAACAGGCGAAGAAATATGCAGATCGTTATTTAGAAGTTGCAAAAGAGAAGGAATTCGTAGAAGATACATTAGAACTTCTTGAGATTATGGAAGAAGAAGCAATGGGTGCGGAAGAGATTGAAGATGAAGATGATTTAATTGTTATGCAGGAAGAAGCGAATCGCTATATTCGTAATGGACAATTGGAAGAAGCAATTGCTACATTAGAAATTGTTACGAAAGATTATCCGGAATTTTGGTCAGGTCATAATAATTTAGCCATTGCACATTTTCAATCTGGTAATGTAGACAAAGCACTGAAGTTAACAGAAATGATTTTAGAGAAAAACCCTGGTAATATACATGCGCTTTGTAATACGCTTATTTTTCTATATTCAATTGGAGAGCATAAACAAGTAGAGGCATTAGCGGGACAGCTAGTTTCGGTATATCCGATTTCATTTGAACATCGTTTGAAACTGGGAACTACACTCGCAACAATTGGTTATTTCGAGCATGCATATAAGTGGTTCAAACTATTAAAGCGTCAAGGATATGAGGGAGACGTTAGTTTTTATTATTGGTTTGCATATTCTGCGTATATGGTGAAAGACCAGCAACTAGCTGAAAAAATGTGGCAATATGTCGTGGAATTACATCCTGATAAAAAGGGAAAAGAACCGTGGAATGCGCTGAATTTAGCAGATGAAGGGCAAAATGTGTTATTTGAAGAATTACGAAAATCATTTCAGCAAAGTGCGACGCTAGAAGAACAAATGCTAGCTTTATATTTAATGAATGAATTGTCAACGCCGGAGAAGGTTGGATTCTTCTTTGATATAACGCAAGCGAAGAACGGTGTTCCCATCGTATCGCAACTTGCAAAGTACTTCTTTTTACTTAATAGTCATAAGAGTATTCCAGCTGATTTACAGCAATTTGAGCAGTGCGCGAGAATTGCGGATGCATTATACAATTATACGAAAAAAGATGATGAATTAATCGAAGAGTGTTTACACTTTTGGTTTTGTACGTTCATACGTTTATATACATCTGGAGACATATTTACAAATGTGTACGGCTGGTCAGCTGCGATTGAATACATTGTACGCGGCGAACAAGGAAATAAAATGACACAGTCGGAGCTTGGAGATGTATATAATGTATCTGTAGCGACTGTCCGAAAGTATGTGCAAGCTGTTAAGCGTACGCACACATAAGATAAGCAAATCATTGGGAAAAAAATGATGCTAACAGTATAATGAGGGTAACTTAATTGTGTAGGAATGGATAGGAGTGAATAGTGTGTCAGAAGAAAAAATTTATGATGTCGTTATTATTGGTGCAGGACCAGCTGGTATGACAGCTGCAGTATATACATCTCGTGCAAATTTAAGCACATTAATGCTTGAGCGTGGTATTCCAGGTGGCCAAATGGCAAACACGGAAGATGTAGAAAACTACCCAGGTTATGAGTCTATTTTAGGACCAGATTTATCAAATAAAATGTTTGAGCATGCGAAGAAATTTGGTGCTGAATATGCATACGGTGATGTGAAAGAAGTCATCGATGGTAAAGAATACAAAACAATTATTGCTGGTAAAAAAGAATATAAAGCACGTGCAATTATCGTTGCAAGCGGTGCAGAGTATAAAAAAATTGGTGTACCGGGTGAAACAGAACTTGGCGGCCGCGGTGTATCATATTGTGCAGTATGTGACGGAGCATTCTTTAAAGGAAAAGAGCTTATCGTAATTGGTGGCGGAGATTCTGCTGTTGAAGAGGGTGTGTTCTTAACACGCTTCGCATCAAAAGTAACGATCGTTCACCGTCGTGACACGCTTCGTGCACAGAAAATTTTACAAGACCGTGCTTTCCAAAACGAAAAAGTAGATTTCATTTGGAATCACACTATAAAAGAAATCAACGAAGCAAGTGGTAAAGTAGGAAGTGTAACACTTGTGGACGTAAATAGTGGAGAAGAGAAAGAAGTCAAAACTGACGGCGTATTCGTATACATCGGTATGTTACCTTTATCAAAACCATTTGTTGAACTAGGTATTACAAATGAAAATGGTTACCTTGAAACGAACGAGCGTATGGAAACGAAAATCCCTGGTATTTTCGCAGCTGGTGATGTTCGTGAAAAAATGCTTCGTCAAATTGTAACTGCAACAGGTGACGGTAGTATTGCAGCGCAAAGTGCACAACATTACGTAGAAGAATTATTAGAGGAATTAAAAACTGTATCAGAAAAATAAGGGATAATATACCTTTTGAGAAGAAAGCTACCGACAGGAGCTTTCTTCTTTTTTTGTGTGAAAATGTCAAAGTTTTGTCAAAAAATATAAGGATTATAAGCTTTCTTATTGATATACTGGACTTTACGGAAAAAATCACTATAAGAAATGAGGAATTTATTCAGTATGGAATGGCGTAATATATATCGTGGATTTTGTATGGGCGTTAGTGATTTAATTCCTGGTGTGAGCGGCGGTACAATCGCTGTTGTGTTAGGGATTTATGAACAATTGCTTGCGGCAATTAGTGGATTCTTTAGTCGTGAATGGAAAAAACATTTAGGATTTTTAATTCCCCTTGCAGCTGGTGTGGCAGCTGCATTTTTAACGTTAAGTCACGTTATTAAATATTTACTTGCAAATCATTATGAACCGACTCAATTTTTCTTCCTCGGTTTAATTATTAGTATATTACCGATGTTAATGAGGGAAGCTGATGCAAAGTCGTCGTTTAAAGGTAAGCACATCGTTTTATTAATAGTTGCAGCAATTCTTGTTGCGATTACAGCTTTCTTTAAACCAGATAAGGAAGCAGATCCGATTACGACTTTAACAATTTTAAATGCAATTGGTTTATTTTTCGCAGGATGGATGGCTAGTATGGCAATGCTGCTTCCTGGGATTAGTGGGTCGTTTATTTTATTAATTATTGGTGTGTATCCAACAGCAATTAACGCTTTAACTACACTTAACTTACCTTTAATCGTGGTTATCGGTGCTGGTGTTATGGTTGGATTTGTTGTAAGTAGTAAAGGTATTAGTTTTTTATTAGATCGTTATAAAAGTATGACATTTGCGGCAATTATTGGACTTGTAATCGGTTCGATTGTAATTGTATTCCCTGGGATTCCGACTGGCGGATTTTCAATTATAAGTTCAATTATTACCTTTATTTTAGGATTTGCGATTGTTACTTATTTCGGTAAGAAATAAGGGCTTTAATCCCCTTGGCGATAAAAATCGTTAAGGGGATTTTTCATGCTATTCATTAAAAGTCTAAGCATTTACATTGCTTGTTATAGAAAGCTTTTTTAAAATTGCTGAGTAGCATATGCTTAGCGAAAGAGGACTGGCTCCTTCGTTGTAGCAAACTGTTTTTGATAGTATAATGAAAGAAGTATGCAGTGAGGAATTTTACTGCAAGTAGCTGAGGTGAAGAAACATGCAAAGAGTGACAAACTGTGTGTTAATTAGAGATAATGAAGTACTCTTACTCCAAAAACCTCGCCGGAATTGGTGGGTTGCACCAGGCGGGAAAATGGAGCGTGGTGAGACTGTAAGAGATTCCGTTGTTCGCGAATATCGCGAAGAAACAGGTATTTATTTGAAAAACCCAGCGTTAAAGGGGGTCTTCACCTTTGTCATCCAAGAAGGTGATAAAGTTGTTTCTGAATGGATGATGTTCTCCTTTTTAGCGACAGATTTTGCAGGAGAAAACAAACTAGAGAGCGAAGAAGGCATCATTGGTTGGCATACATTTGATAAAATTGATGATTTAGCAATGGCGCCAGGAGATTATCACATTATTGATTATTTAATTAAAGGAAATGGCATAATCTACGGTACATTTGTATATACCCCAGATTTTGAGTTGCTTTCATATCGATTAGATCCGAGTTAAACCGTCAAGGAGAGGATACGATGACAGAGAATAATGATATAAAAATGGTAATTATTACAGGGATGTCTGGAGCTGGAAAAACAGTAGCTTTACAAAGTTTTGAAGATTTAGGATATTTTTGTGTAGATAATTTACCACCGATGTTATTGCCAAAGTTTATTGAGCTTATGGCGGATTCAAAAGGGAAAATGAATAAAGTGGCACTTGGTATTGATTTACGTGGCCGAGAGTTTTTCGAACATTTATGGGGAGCACTTGATGATTTATCAGAACGTACATGGATTATTCCTCATATTTTATTTTTAGATGCGAAAGATAGTACGCTTGTAACTCGTTATAAAGAAACGAGACGTTCGCATCCACTTGCACCAACTGGTTTGCCATTAAAGGGAATCGAAGCAGAGCGCAATTTATTAACAGATATGAAGGCACGAGCGAATATTGTGCTTGATACATCGGATTTAAAACCAAAAGAATTACGTGAAAAAATTGTTCACTTGTTCTCAACAGAAACTGAGCAAGCATTTCGTGTAAATGTTATGTCATTTGGATTTAAGTACGGTATTCCAATTGATGCAGATTTAGTATTTGATGTTCGTTTTTTACCAAATCCATATTACATTCCACACATGAAGCCATTAACAGGACTAGATGAAGAAGTTTCTTCGTATGTACTGAAATTTAATGAGACACATAAGTTTTTAGAGAAGTTGACGGATCTGATTACTTTCATGCTGCCTCATTATAAAAGAGAAGGCAAAAGTCAACTTGTAATTGCAATTGGATGTACAGGTGGACAGCATCGTTCTGTTACGCTTACAGAATACCTTGGGAAACATTTGAAACCAGAGTATAGTGTTCATGTATCTCATCGTGATGTGGAGAAGAGAAAGGGCCATTAAGGGATGAAAAAAGAGAGAAAGCCTAAAATTGTCATCATGGGAGGCGGAACTGGACTCTCTGTTTTATTAAGAGGATTAAAGCAATATCCTGTTGATATTACAGCAGTTGTTACAATCGCTGATGATGGTGGTAGTTCGGGTAGATTACGTGATGAGCTAGAAATTCCACCTCCAGGTGACATCCGTAACGTACTTGTTGCGTTATCGGATGTAGAGCCACTGGTGGAAGCTTTATTTCAGCACCGTTTCACAACAGGAGACGGACTGAAAGGTCATGCGTTAGGAAATCTATTATTGGCAGGTATGACCTCGATTACAGGAGACTTTTTCCATGCAATTACGGAAACAAGTAAAGTATTAAATGTCAGAGGACGTGTATTACCAGCAGCGAATCAAAGTGCGGTACTTCATGCGGAACTTGAAGATGGAGAAATTGTAACAGGTGAATCAAAGATTCCTTATTACGGAAAGAAGATTAATCGCGTCTTTTTGACTCCAGAAGATGTAGAGCCATTGCATGAAACGTTGGCTGAGATTAAACGAGCTGATTTACTTGTTTTCGGCCCAGGAAGTTTGTATACGAGTATATTACCCAATTTAGTTGTTAACAAAATTGGAGACGCTGTTCTTGCTGCAAAGGCGAAGAAGGTATATGTATGTAACGTTATGACACAAGCGGGTGAAACGATGGGATATACTGCTTTTGATCATGTGCAGGCGTTACACGATCATTTAGGGCAACCATTTATCAATACTGCAATTGTAAATAACCGTGAGATTCCTTGTGAATTACGTAAGTTATATGATGAAGAAATGTCTACACCAGTTGTAGTGGATGAAGAACGTTTTGTTGAAAATAATATTGATGTTATTCAAGAGGGATTAGCGAAGTATGATGATCATGTTGTAAGGCATGATACGTTAAAGTTAGCTTCGATTTTATATTCATTGTTATAAATATGCGTTGCCTCGTTTGAGGTAGCGCTCCTCATTCATATAGGACAAGAATTTTGTTCCGCAATAATCGTATAAGGAGGTGTTGACTGTGTCATTTGCATCAGAAACAAAGAAAGAGTTGACGAATCTTGAGATGAAGGAATGCTGTGAGAAAGCAGAATTATCAGCGCTACTTCGAATGAACGGGTCGCTTTCTTTTTCAAACCGTCGTCTATCTATCGATATTCAAACGGAAAATGCGGCAATTGCAAGAAGGATTTATACGCTTTTGAAAAAAGGATATGACGTGACGGTAGAATTACTTGTTCGTAAAAAAATGCGATTGAAGAAAAATAATGTATATATTGTGCGGCTTGTTGAGAAGTCTCGCGAAATATTAGCTGATCTTCATATCGTTCGAGATGACTTTTCATTTATTCGAAATATATCACAAGAACTGATTGAGAAGAAATGTTGTAAACGATCGTATTTACGCGGAGCATTTTTAGCAGGTGGTTCAGTAAATAACCCAGAAACATCATCTTATCATTTAGAAATCTTTTCGTTATATAAGGAACATAATGATGCTATATGTGAACTGATGAACGGATTTGATTTAAATAGTAAGACGCTGGAGAGAAGAAAAGGGTACATTACGTATTTGAAAGAAGCAGAAAAAATTACAGAGTTTTTAAATATTATAGGTGCTCATAATGCACTTTTAAGATTTGAAGATATTCGAATCGTACGTGATATGCGTAATTCTGTAAATCGTTTAGTGAACTGCGAAACAGCTAATTTAAATAAAACAATTGGTGCAGCACTAAGGCAGATTGAAAATATTCGTTACATTGATGAGACAGTTGGTCTTGATATATTGCCGGATAAACTACAAGAGATTGCACAATTACGAAGAGATTATCAAGATGTAACATTGAAAGAGTTAGGTGAGATGGTATCCGGGGGGAAGATTAGTAAGTCGGGTATTAATCATCGTTTGCGTAAAATCGATGAAATTGCAGAGAAATTACGCGCGGGGGAAACGGTAGCAAAAAAATAAGAGGTTAAAGGGGAAATGGAGCTGTGGTTCAAAAACGAGTTCAGGTTTCATTAAAAAATGGTTTACAAGCACGTCCGGCTGCGTTGTTTGTACAAGAGGCAAATCGCTTTCATGCAGATATCTTCATCGAGAAAGATGGAAAGACAGTAAATGCAAAGAGCATAATGGGGATTATGAGCTTAGCAATTGGAACTGGAAGCATGATAACAATTACAACAGAAGGTTCAGATGCAGAAGAGGCTTTAGAAGCATTAGCTGCATATGTATAATAAAAAGCTATCGCGTATATGCGATAGCTTTTTTGTTTTGTTGTCTGTGCGAATTAGCGGGGAGGGGTATTTAAGGAGAATGTGCTTGTCGAGGATTGTCGGTAAGTCGATAAGTGGTGTCGAAACGTCGATATATTAAAATAATCGCCGATATAATCGGAGTTACGGTCGATATATTTGAAAAATCGCTGATATATTTAGGTGAATACCAGGGTGGGTATCCAGACGGAGGTGCATGATAATAAAAAAGCGCCCTGTAATAGGGCGCTTTTTTATGTATCTAGCTTCAGCGGCTAGAATCTCCGGTTGTTTCGCCCCTTCATTCGAGGCAAAAAGCGCCTCGGAATCAGGTGCTCCAGCGACCTGCGATTCTAAACGAGCCGCTTTCGCTTTAAATTAATTAACGATTTGTAAAGATTTTATCGATTAAACCGTATTCTAAAGCTTTTTCTGCTGTCATGAAGTTGTCGCGGTCTGTGTCGCGTTGTAGTACTTCAAGTGGTTGACCAGTGCGGTCAGCAAGAATTTGGTTTAGTTTTTCACGTAAGAATAGGATACGTTTTGCAGCGATTTCGATTTCAGTCGCTTGACCTTGTGCTCCGCCAAGTGGTTGGTGAATCATTACTTCACTGTTTGGAAGTGCATAACGTTTTCCTTTTTCACCTGCTGCAAGTAAGAATGCACCCATAGATGCTGCCATACCGATACAGATTGTTGATACTTGTGGCTTAATAAACTGCATTGTATCATAGATTGCCATACCTGCTGTGATAGAACCACCAGGGCTGTTGATGTAGATGTGAATATCTTTTTCTGGATCTTGAGATTCCAAGAATAAAAGCTGGGAAACGATTGAGTTAGCTACGTTGTCATCAATTGCACTACCAAGCATAATGATGCGGTCTTTTAATAGTCGAGAGTAAATATCGTAAGCGCGTTCTCCACGATTTGTTTGTTCAATTACTGTAGGAATTAAATTCATCTGTTATTTCCTCCTTATAAAGCTTTCTTAGTCTTATAATACAATTATGGTCAATAAAGGTCAAACGAAACCACTTTAAATCAAAAAAATATGTAGTTGTACCATGAAATATTCGCTATGTTTTCGAAATTCCCTGCTTATGTATCTTCAACATCATAACCGAATTACATAAATTTAAACGTTATGAAAACTGGAGAAAAAAGAAAAGAACGCCTTTTAACTGAAGCGTTCTTTCGATAATTAGTCTTTTAAAAGATAGGTTACTTTATTTAAAATCTTTTCGATTTGTTTCGCGTTTTTACTATACATTTCGCTTGCTGATTTCGACTTTGTTTCTAGGGAAAATAGTTCAAGATCAGCATGACATTTTTTTAAAGATGCTAATAATAAAGGTTTGTTTTGAGGAGAAGGCATTTGGAGTTTGTCATTGTAAATGTCGATAGTAAGTTGTCCGTATGAATCCACTTGACCGAGGAAGACATTTTCAATAACAACACCGAGTTTTTCTAATTCTGAATGTAGCCAAGCGCGGTTATGTCCGCTTGCTGAAAGAGGTTCATCTAGTACATTTCCATCCATAATAACAGTTTGTGGTTCTTTCTCGTTTGGTACTTTTAAACCGATATCTTTTGCTGTAAGTGGCTGGGAATCTTTCTTTAATAATACATTTAATTCTCCGCTCGGTTCTAAGACAGCAAATTCGACTTCAGCTACGCTGAACGCACTTTTTCCACGGAGAAGTTCCAGTAATTCGTCACTCGTATATTTTTCTTTCTTTAAGTTATCTTCGAGTATCTTTCCGTCTTTTATTAATACGGTAGATTTCCCTTCAAAGAAGTCCCGAGCTGTTTTGTTCTTTAAAGAGAGGATTCCTGTTAAAAAAGGTACCACAGCGAAAATGAGTATCGCAAAGACGCCGTGAAAAAATTTTGAATCGAGCCCTGTAGATACTTGGGCAGCGATGTCACCAATCGTCATTCCGGCTATGTATTCAAAAAAGGAAAGCTGAGAGATTTGTCTTTTGCCTAACCATTTCGTAATAGCGAATAAAATAATTAATATGAATACAGAGCGAAGAATGACAAGTGTCCATTCCGGCAGGTGAGACATAGTCGTTTCCTCCAGTCTACTTAAAACCCTTTATATTGAGGTTCTTCACGTTCTAATACTGAAATTCTATCCTTTAAATCAGCGATGACGCTGTCCATTTCTAACATACATTCATGAAATACGCGTTTTGATTCTTCGTCTTGTGAATTTAATGAAAGGGAGCTTAAACTTGCTTGAGCGCCCCTTACACTAGCAAGGCAAGTTTTTACGCTAGCGATAACAGTCATATAAACACCTCTTATCCTTTCGGTTTGAATAACAATGCTCCAATGAAGCCGAAAATAATAGCCGCTGATACACCGGCGCTCGTTACTTTAAACATGCCGGTAATAACGCCAACGATGCCATGTTTTGCAGCTTCTTCCATTGCGCCATGAACGAGGGCATTACCAAAGCTTGTAATAGGTACAGTTGCCCCGGCTCCAGCGAAATCAATTAATGGCTCATACAAATTAAATCCATCTAATATAGCTCCAGCAACAACGAGTGTTGCCATTGTATGAGCAGGTGTTAGTTTGCCGACATCAAACATAAGTTGGCCGATTACACATATAAGTCCGCCAATGACGAAAGCCCAGAAAAAAATCATTGCGTTGCACCTCCAAATTCAATCGAAACGGCGTGAGCGATACACGGAATCGTTTCTTCTTGTTGGAATGTAAGTGGAGATAGTAAAGCGCCTGTCGCAACGACAAGTATTTTTTTGAACTCTCCTCTTTTCATTCGGTTTAATAAATGACCGTATACGACTGTTGCGGAACATCCAGGTCCGCTAGCACCAGCTATGACAGGTTGTCCTTCTCTATAAATGATAATTCCGCAATCTTGAAATTGTTCGCTCGTTACTTTCGTTCCGTGTTTATGTAGTAAGTCATAAGCAATTTCGCGTCCTACATGTCCGAGATCGCCTGTTACGATTAAATCGTAGTAAGAGGCATCAATTTGACGTTCACGTAAATGGGCTTCAATTGTATCAACTGCAGCTGGAGCCATTGCGCCTCCCATATTAAACGGATCCGTTAATCCCATATCAACCACTCGGCCGATTGTTGCAGAGGTTACTCTTGGACCGTGTCCAGTATCGCTTAAAATAGCGGCTCCTGCTCCGGTTACTGTCCACTGTGCAGTAGGCGGCTTTTGTCCACCGTATTCGGTAGGGTAGCGGAACTGTTTTTCTACAGCTGTATTATGGCTTGAAGCTCCAGTTAATAAATATTTTGCACCTTTTGCATTTACGATACTTGCCCCAAGTGCTAAACCTTCCATAGAAGTAGAGCAAGCCCCGAATAATCCGAGATAAGGAGTCCCAAGTGTGCGGCAAGCAAAGCTTGTTGGAGTAATTTGATTAATTAAATCTCCTGCGAGTACGAATTGAATATCATCTTTACGAAGCTCTGCTTTTTCAGTAGCGCGACTACAAGCTTCTTCGAATAAAATCTTATGTGCTTTTTCATAGGAATCTTGTCCGAGCCATAAATCTTCATGAAGGATATCGAAGTCTTCTGGGATGTTCCCCTTTGCTTCAAATGGTCCACCGACAACCCCTGTTGAGATAATGACTGGTTTGTTTTCAAATACCCACGTTCGGTGTCCTTGTAACATTTATAGCCCTCCCCATTGAACGAGAATAGTTTTAATAAGCGCGATGACGAAAGCGGAAAATACACCAAATAAAATAACAGAACCAGCTAGTTTAAACATATTGCCACCAACGCCAAGGACAAATCCTTCCGTTCGATGCTCAATACATGCGGCAATAACAGAATTACCAAATCCAGTAACAGGTACAGCTGTACCAGCACCGGCAAACTGTCCAAAACGATCGTATATACCAAATCCAGTTAGTAACATGGAGATGAAAATGAGAGTTGCGACTGTTGGATTGCCTGCTGAGCGTTCAGTGAAATCAAAATATGTGATGTAAAAAGTAGAAATGAGTTGTCCGATGAAGCAAATAAAACCACCGACGAAAAAGGCTTTTATACAATTTTTTAAGACAGGTCGTTTCGGTTCGCGTTCTTGTTCGAATTTTTTATACTCCTGTTGTACAGGGGTTAAGTTTTTATCTTTACTAGACATTGCAATCCTTCCTTTTCTTTTAAAAAGCGTTAAGTGTTAGACTCCATTTTTTTACCAATGAATTTTAATTGTTTATTAATTTCATCTTTAGATACTTCTTTTTCCTTAATTTTTCTTTCGAGTTTTTCGAGTAACATAAAGATTTTTTTATCTGTACTGACACGAACATCGAAAGTAGGGTGCTCATCACTTAGTTGCTTTTGAAGTTTGCTGCGCAGCGGCTTTAATCCAAACCTTTCGTGATGCTCAGGTGTAACTGCTATGTAGAGATCTAAATTTGAATTCACTGCTGTGCTTTTTATAATTTCATCCATAGCGAGAGCTCTTTTCTTCGCTCCTTGTGATATAGATTGATTAAAGGATTCCGTACTCGTCTTTGTTAACTTTGGACCTTTTTCTTTCTCCGTTCGTTTTGCTTCTTCTTTCACTTTTTTATCTAAAGGACTATTATCACATCCGGTAAAAGAGCTAAATAGAAGTGCAAATAATGCGGTTATGAGGCCGAGTTTTCGCATAATTATCATTCCATTTCTATTGCAATATGTAATGTGATAGAAAAAGGATGACTGCATATCATCCTTTTTCTATTTCACAGCAAGATTGGTTCGTTATTGCTGTGAGTATTGTGGTTCTTCTTGTTGGACTTCTTCAACACGTGGGTTTAAAGAATCGATAATCGTTTGTGTTTGCTGCGCAGCTGTTTGGAAAAGTTGCTTAGCTTGTTGGTTATCCGTATCAAGAGCGAATCCCTCTAAGCTAGCTTGGGCACTTTTTAATCCAGAAACAGTCTGCTTTAATTTTGTAATTACAGTCATTGAATGAAGCCCCCTTTGGAATATCAATTCAAAGATTATAATTTGTGAGTTGGGGAGAATTTATGATTGGAAAATTTAGGGGTGGAATGGATTTTATATGCTCTTAGCTAAGATGCATAAGGTATTACGGGGATATTTTTATTGATTTAGATGGATTTTATTGCTATTATTATGAGAAGAAAATGAAGTGTTTTCTATAATCATGCGCCCATAGCTCAGTCGGATAGAGCGGTGGTTTCCGGTACCACGTCTGCCGGGGGTTCGAATCCCTCTGGGCGCGTCAAAAAGTCCTAACTTACGTTTTGTAGGTTAGGACTTTTTTATTTATCTCATTATTTGAGGGTTAAACAAAACAAACTGATGGAAGTCTCATTTTATATGTGTACTTTCAAAATGCCTTGTCTCATTGCTTCTGTTAAAGCTTCGGAGCGTGATCCTACTTTTAATTTTTTGAAGATTTTTGTTAGGTTGTATTCTACAGCTCTTGAACTCATGTACAGTTCATCAGCAATTTGTTTATTGCTACTTCCTTTAGAGACGGATTCTAAGATTTCTAATTCTTTTTGTGTAAGAAGAGCGGTTTTATTTTCAAGTTGTTGAGTCATTATATCGTCTGTACGTAGTTGACGTAATAACGAAATAGGAAGTAAAGTATATCCGTTTACAGCTGCACGAATTGCCATTAATAGCTCTTGTTGAGAAGCTGATTTACTAATAATGCCACTGATACCAGAGTTTATTAATAAATTGAATTGGGATACGTATTCAAAACCTGTATATAAAATGATTTTTGCATCTGTTTGAATATGTAATATTTTCTGGGCGAGTTCAATACCACTACAATTGGGCATATTCATATCTAAGAGGTATACGTCAAAAGGTGTAGCGTCACTTTTTATAAGTGCTTCCTGTTCATTTAAAATATATTCTGCTTGCATATCTTCTTCTAATTCAATCATGTTCTTTGTTCCTTCGCCTACAATTTGATGATCATCTACGATTAATACTCGAATCATTATTTACCACCTCGGAACTGTAATGTTTATTTGAAGTCCTTTTTTAGCTTCGGATACTATATGTATTTCTCCACCAATTGATTGAAGCCTTCCTTTTATACCGGAAAGTCCCATATGCTGATTAGGAGAGTAGGGAGTGTCTATATTAAAACCTTTGCCGTTGTCTCGGTAGTCTAGGAAAATACAGTTATTCTCTTCCCATAAAAAAATCGATACGATGGTTGCCTCGGAATGTTTATCTGCGTTTGTTAGTAGTTCTTGAATGATACGATATAAAGATAAAATTTTGTCAAAATCGTAATGATGTTCTTGAATTGATTCATGATCAAATTGAATTTGAAACTGCACACGCAATTGTGTTTGGGCTAGCAATTCTCTTAATGCACCAATTAAACCAGCATCTGATAAAAGTGATGGACGCAATTCATTACATGTGTCGCGAATTTGTTGTATTACATTGTGCATACCGAAATGGATTTTTTTTAGTTCATTTTTTAATTCTAGTGGAACCGATTTGTTTTTTAGTAAAGAGTCTAGTTTGCGGTACCATACGATTTGATCTTGTAATGCAGAGTCGTGTAAATCTGAAGCGAGCCGGCGCCTTTCTTGTTCAGAAATTTGAAAGAGTAGGCGTGATAAGCTTGCAGAATTTGTTTTGGATTCTAAACTCTCCTGCTCTAGAGAATGAATAATTTCATTAATGGTATACAAGTTTTCGTAAATAAGACGGACGTATGTCGTGACAGTGATGAACCATGATTTTTCATGCGTATTATATTTAATATTATTCACTTTTGTTCCAATCCAGATGTAGTGTTTTATATGTTTAGTAGAGTATAAGTAAATGCCGATGCATCCATCATCCTCTAATAAATCATTAATTAGTAATGCTGCCATACTCCATTTTTTCTTTTTAGAAAGTGTGAAATCTTTCGTTTGTCCATATCCGTTGCATTGTGTATATGTGTTGTCTTTCATATCATATTGAACAAATTGAACAAAAGAAGGTTTCAACATCGAAACGATTTCATTAGTGAATTTTTTCTCTAACTCTTCTGTTTTCATAATAGATGATAGCTGTGCGGTAAACTGTTCAATGTTTACGTATAAGTTTGTTTTAGTCCGAAAGAGGTGATTACGGAATGTAAAATCTAATCTTTCTTTTAATATGAGAAATAGAATGTTTAACGGGAAAATAATAATAAAACTTTGCAGCAGTCGAGAGAGAAAATTGTCTTTGTAATAAATGCTCCAGCTCGTAATGATTGCAATTAATAGAGTTGGGATTAGTGACAGAAATGCGTAATATCGTAAACGATCAAATACAAAATCTATATCAAAAATCTGCTTAGTCGCTACTAAATAAAAATAACCGATTGGAAGAGCGATTAGGAACATAGCTCCAATATCTGCTGAGAGAATCGGTGTACTGAATATTGCATCTGGAAGAGCATAGAGTGTAACGAACGGAAAGAAGGCAATGGAATGAATCGTGAGCATTAATTTTAAAAATGGTTTATGTACTGTATTGTGATATTTGATATAGGCACGGATTAAAAAGTATATGCAAAAGATAATATTTATTGAAAGGTAAATTAGTTCTAATCCATCGGTATTAACTACGGGAAATGGAATGAACATCATTAAAATAGAGAGTGATAATAAAATAATGCCAATTGCAATGTCGATTTTTAGAAATCTCATAGAAATGACGTATAGTTGCTTTTTCTTAAATAATTCATTCAACAATAAAATGAGAGACATAGGTGTACCTTGAAATACAATACTTAAAATAATGAGGGCGATAAAATCACCTTTACCAGATTCAACTGCAATTAGAAGACTTGAGGAAGTCATGAATAGAAACGTGATCAAAAAGAATTTTTCCAGGTTCAAAGGCTTCTTTGTATAAAGAAAAATAGATAACCCTAAACAAATAAAAGCGAGTAGGAAGGGGAAGTATACAGAAATGATTTTGTCACCATAATCAATGAAATGTTGTGTTCCTTTATAAGTTTGGGTGATATCATCTTTTTTAACTTGTATTTCTGATGCATTTAGTGATTGGTTTTGATATCCAGGAAGTATTCCTAAATGAGGCTTTTCTTTATTAATCGAATAGATTATATCTCCTTCTTTTAAGTCCGTATGAAAAGCCCAACCGGAGGATTTAATTTTTGCTATTGTGTATGTAGCTGAGTCTGTTTTAGAAATAAGAACTCCACTATATGGTTGGTTTATTTTATATAAGATATAGCCTTGTAAACAAAAATACAGGATAGTTACACATGAAATGAAAATGAAATTACGTTGTATCTGCAACGGTTTGGACACCTCTCTTTGTAGGTACATCATTTAATTTCTGAATATTTTTATAATAACATTTAACAAGTTTTCATACAATCAACTTCATCTGTTGAAATTGCGGTGAACCACATAAGAGTGGTTCGCTTTTTTTACGGTAAATACAGTACGGATTGCGGACAATAGCATCAGAAAGAAGTCTATGATAAAGATACAACTTAACAAGTAAATGAAAGGGGAAATAGTTATGAAAAAGTTTTTGTTGATGGTAGGCGGGATTGTATTAGGAATGGCGGTTATTTATTTCGTAAAAAGCTAAAAGGAGCTGTTAAGGGTGGCATTTGAAATTCAAGGATTAAATAAAACATTTGGTGAATATAAAGCCGTTAATGATTTAAATATACGTGTAGAAGAAGGTGGAATTTTAGGGATGCTGGGCCGAAATGGTGCTGGTAAGACGACAACGATTCGTATGATCTTAGATTTAATCAAACCGGATAGCGGCCAAATTCTATGGAATAATCGCCCTTTTTCAAAGAAAGACCTATCTATTGGCTATTTACCAGAAGAGCGTGGATTATACCCGAAAATGAATGTAGTGGAGCAATTGGTGTATTTCGGCAAGTTAGAAGGAATGCCAGCTAATCTTGCAAAAAGGCATGCGTTACAATGGCTAGAAAAATTAGAAATGACACCACATTTAAAGAAGAAAACAGAGGAATTGTCAAAGGGAAATCAACAAAAAATCCAATTGATTTCAGCGATATTGCATAATCCGGAATTCATCATACTAGATGAACCATTTAGTGGATTGGATCCTGTAAATGCAGAGATGTTAAAAAATGTTGTGCTTGAGTTAATTGCGCAAAGAAAAACGATTATTTTTTGTAGTCATCAAATGGACAGTGTAGAAACGTTCTGTGAGGAAATTTGTATTATGAAAAACGGTCAACTTGTATTATCGGGTGCTTTGTCAGATATTAAGAAAAGTTATCAATATAAATATATGACGTTGCAAACGGAAGGGGATATTGAACCTATTCTTAAGAAGAAAAATTTCAATTTTGAAAAAGTTAATCGTACGTTCATGATTAAAGTTAATGATGGAGAGGATGCATTTTCGCTGCTTGAAGATATTAAAACTAAACAATATATCCGAGATGTTTCTATTAAAGAACCTTCTTTACATCAAATCTTTGTTGAAAAGGCGGGTGCATAAGTAATGAGGAATTTCTGGATTGTTTTAGGGCAAACATACTGGGACCGTGTGAGAACGAAAATATTTATTGGGATGACATTGTTATTAATAGGAGGAGGGATATTCTTATTCTCTTTTCCAACTTTAGTACAAAAGTTTTCTGGGGAGAAAGAAAAAGCAAAGGTTGTATTTATTTCTGAAGCACCCAATGTTACGGTGGATCAATCTAATCTTAGTAAAGCTCTGCCAGAATGGGATTGGTCTTTAGGAGATAAAACAAAATTAAATCAATATAAGCAACAATTGTTAGATAAGAAAGTCGAAGCGCTCTTTATATTAAAAGAGGGTGCGGGTGCTGAACCAGTATTAGATTACTTTATGAAGCTAGATAATCCTAAGTTGATTCAAAGTGCACAGGTATTTGTACAAAATCAGTATTTTCAAAGTGCGGTAGTTAAGCAGCAGTTATCAGAAGAGGCTGTGAAATCATTGACGATGAACGTGCAAGCGACAAAGCAAAACTTAAATAATGAAGAAACAAGTTCATTTTTACTAGTATATTTATTAGTAGCGATTATGTACTTAGCGATCACTTCATATGGAAATGCTATCGCGACAGCAGTTGCATCAGAGAAAGCCTCACGTGTTATGGAAGTGATGGTTACAAAAGTATCTCCTGTCCATATGGTTTTCGGGAAAATTTTAGGAATCGGTCTTGCTAGTTTGACACAGTTATTTATCTTCTTCTTTAGTATGGCGCTATATATTAAATCTGGAATTTTTAAGGTATCGGATTCGTTTTTTGGAGTGAATATTGATGTAAATATGATTACAGGTGAGCACGCTGCATATTTCTTGTTATATTTTGTTCTCGGTTACTTCGTTTATGCGGCACTTTTCGCAGTGTTTGGTTCTATGGTAAGCAGGCCAGAAGAATTATCTGGAACAACGATGCCAATTACTCTTATATTGATGGGAAGCTTAGTGGTGGAGTTATTAGTAGTACTTGATAACCCTGAAGGGCTAGTATCAAGAGTGACATCATATGTACCGTTTACAGCTCCAATTAGTATGGTAGTTAGGATTATTAATGGATCCGTTGGGAGTTTAGAAATTATTACATCTATGGTTGTATTATTAGCTAGTATCAGCTTAATTGCTATGTTTGCAGCGAAGGTCTATCCGAAAGGCGTGTTAAGAAGTGGTAAGAGCCTTAAATTTAGTCAATTGTTAAAAAATAATTAATTGTAGGGGGGAATAAATAATGAGATTTTTTTCGAAAAGAAAACAAAAAATGATGGATAGTAGTGGCGAGAGAAGCGTGAAAAAAATAGTTGAGTTGTCTGTGGAAGAGATGAGGGGAATTCAAGGAGCGTCTAGTGAATCAAATGATTATCTCTATGATTCCTATGTAATTAGGAATCAAAGTTCCTTAGCGTTGAATAAAAGGTTTCTTCCTTAATAAAAATCATAAAAGAGTAGTTAGGCATAGTGAAGCGTCACTATACCTAAACTGCTCTTTTTATTTTGGAATTGAACAGAGAGAAATTTAATGTTGTTATATATAAAATTAAGAGTTACTATTAGTATGTGGTTATAAAAAGTTTATCCCGCATTAACGGGCAGTAAGACCCCCACCTCAAAATTCAGCGGAAGCAAAGAAGTTAGGTGGGGATCGGACTGCCCGTAAAAGCCCGATTGGTAAGGGCTAATAATCAGTGGGGATGGACAAAACCCCCCACTGATTAAAGT